>CALIXG010000093.1 GCA_938046495.1 uncultured Candidatus Saccharibacteria bacterium
ATAAGTATGTTAAAATATGTTGATTAGCTTTATCGCTAAGTGGTTGACCTCGTAACGTATGCCGAGGTGGTTCTTTTACAGGAGGTGTTGTATGCACAGTGAAGTAAGAAACGGTGATTCATTGGCTTTTGAAGTAATGAATGGACCAAGTAGGGATCGCATTCATATTGCAAACATGTATGCTTTTGATCAAAATATGTCGATTGATCTGGAATTTAAGGTAGTTTTCGCAAAACGGGAAAATCCGGCTGGTGGAACGACTCGAGATTTTATGGCATTGAAGAATTTGCAAATCATGGGAGTGGTTCACACCGATCGTACTGGGTATGATTTTAATATTCAGGGAACTTGCGATGCGGATGTGAAATCTCCGATGAACAAATGTAATACTTATCGAAATTTTCGTTTTTCGATGGATTACAATGCGAAGCTTCGAACAGGGTCACTGAGATTAAAGCCAATGAGGTTTTAGGTGATGCTTGGATGTACTAACTATTCTCGATGTCTGTAGTTTTTTGATTTTAAGAGTTTTTAACTTAGAAAGGTGGGGAGATGATTAAAAATTACTTACCACATGTTTGCAGAATTTTGGATGACAATGATGAAATACTAACGACATACCAACCAGAAGAAGGGGCGATTGAAATTGAGGCAAAAAGCATACTCCGTGAACATATCGGGGTGGTGCCAATTTTCCAAATTACGTTCTCGAAGATGGTGGGTCTGCCAAGTTATGAAGAGGGGGTGTTCTATATCGTGAAACCAATTGTGGTGCGTGCGGCCAAGGATCTCGGTCGAACGATTGACGATTTATATCTACCAGTGTTTCCAGTTACGGATGACGAGGGGATACTGATCGGTTTTAGGGGGCTAGCTTCTGCACGTGACTTATAAGACATTCACCTTCGGGCTCGGATTTTTCCGGGCCTTTTTTAATGAAAAAATCCCCGGCGAACCGAGGATTTTTGAGTGATGAAAGAGGATGAGAAATCGAAGACTAGAAAATTCGATCTTAGGGAATCTGAGATTTAGATTTCTTTTTGATTGAGGACTTTACCGTATTTGATGCGTTTATTTTTCGATAAATCGCATCGTTTAAAGAGTTCTACAAGCTTTTCCCGATTAATATTGGTGGCACCATATTTAAGCAAGATAATGCCAATTTGAAGTATATCCTCTTTTGGACAGAAGAAATCGAAATCTTCATGTTCATATTTATCAGCCAGTAAATCAATTGTTCCACCAGATGTGAGATAATTCTTGATAAAATTCTCAAATTTATGAAAATCACTCTTAGTGGCGAAGTGAATCTGCTGAAAATGAAGATAATTGAGAAACTGAGTGATGGTAATAGTGGGTGGCAGTTTCTTAAAATCGGGTTCTAGTTTGAAGAAACGTGAAAAGTTACCAGTAACCCAAATTGGTCGATAATCGTCGAGATTGATACCGAAGATGGTCCAATCGAGCGGATCAGCGGCTATGATACTGTCGAGGATTTTTTCAGTGAGGTGATCTTTAATCCAGGCAGCAATGAGGCCAGGTGAAAGATTCTGCTGATAGAAAAAATGTAGCAGACAGTAAATACTGGCAGGATTTAGAGATTCCTTGATGAGAAGCTGGTTGGCCATCACGAAAATCGTTGTGAGATTGACTCCGAGGACGCGCATTTCGGCGCATTGAACTTCGAGGTCATGCTTAGTTTCTATCTGGTAGCAGTTCATGGCGATAGTGTCGATATCGATGCCGCGTTGCTGAAATTTTTTGAGGTTTTTAAGGACAAAACCACGGCCTTTAACTTGAATTAACTGATACATTAATTCATAAGAATTGACATTGATTTTAGAGGCTTTGACTTTGTCGTAGTGACGCCAGATGTAGCTGGGGCTAAGTAGTTCCCTAACCTCGCTGGGGTTGGCGCCGGCTGCTAGAAGTTCAGACCAGATGGTTTGTGAAATTCGATAAACTCGGCCGCGCTCCACTTTGGTGCGGGCAAGTGTCATGGCAGCGTAAAGCGCATCGTGTAACTCAAGATAGCGCTTGACATAGGCGGGAGTACAACAGACTTTGGGCAGTTCCTGGAAACTAGATTCCGCGATTTGAAGCATAATTTGGAATTTTTGACTCATATTTTCCCCTTTCATTTTGTAAAAGAACGTGTAATAGATACAAAGTTTCCATTTATTATCACATGGGATGCTTATTTTGTCAAAAATGGGACTTTGATATGCTGGGACGGGTGAAGCGTGAACATAATCTTTGCAGTGGTGTGATTCATGAAGCATAAGCTTATAGTATAATGGAAGAATGAATCATAATTTGGCGCCAAATGGTTTGGAAAAAGCGGGAGAGCAGGAGGTAAATGATAATTACCTGAAGTTGATGCAGGCGCTGAAAGATGTGGAGTTCTTGGGGGAGAAAAAGACGAAAGTCGAAGAAAAACAGGCCGAAAGCGTGAGTGATTTTTACCTCGAGGGGATTCTGGGTCGCAAGGAAAAATTGACATCAGCTACAGAGAAGGAGCGTAGTAAAGAATATTTGATCCGAGAGAGACATGAAATTATCTGTGACCGTGACCATATTGAAAATCAGCGAGTGGATGTGGTAGAAAATCTGGAAAATCAGACTTTGGAATATCGTTTTAAACTACGTGAGCCTTTGGCAGAAATTTCGCAGTTGGGGCAGAAATTACGTACCGAATCACGCGAAAAAGATGGCGTGGCAGAACTTCAAAGTGG
>CALIXG010000094.1 GCA_938046495.1 uncultured Candidatus Saccharibacteria bacterium
TATTCCATCATGCGTGGATTTAAGTCACTACCGACCACTGGTTGACCTAAAATTAGGGCTTCTTGCAGTACTACGCCGGTACCACAGAATGGGTCGAGTACTTTTTTCGACTCGTCAATCTCACCACCCAAATTAATTAAGATCTGTGCGAGTTTCGGTGGCAACATTCCCACCTTAGCGTCCCTCGCTGGGCGCATCTGATCGCGTTCACGATATTTATCGATATTTTGTACACCCAGGCTCAGATAAGTTTCCGAACCCACCAAAATTACCTCTTCGGCACCCGGTTTTTCACCTAAATTATTATGAAAGGCTGTAGCCGAAGAAATTTCAGGTCCTCTAGCTTCCACCACACGCACATTTCGTCCGAGCTTTTTGAGTAGACTCTTAAGTTCCATTGCCTTGCGTCGGACTAGATTCTCAACTGCTGATTTTTTGTTTTTATGATTCGAGTTTAGGGCATAGCTAGAAACTCCTATGGTGATTTTACCTTCGGGCTTTTTGCCGTTAATCGCCTCGGCAAGTTCCCGGAAATTACCAGAAAAAATTTGCCCCAGCTTAATCGACCCGCCTAATCTATTAATCGAGACTATTTTATTAGTTTCAAAAACCGCGAGTTCTGGCCCGATCAGTTTGGCGTTTGGGTCATAAATCGCTTGGATTTCTGCCAAAGAAATTTTCGGAAGTCGTCCCAGCACTGCAATATATTTCATAATCTTATTTTATCATGTATAATAAAAAAGCTATGTTTAAAAAGATTCTCAGTATTGTCACGTTATTATTAGTCGGTGTTGTTGTTTATGGCGCTCGTAATGAAATTGTTTCGGCCTTCCAATGTATTTTTGGTGGTCAATGTATGGATGGTTCGCACTTCTCCATTAATTTCTGGATTGTTCTTCTTTTAATTCCAGAACAGCTCTTCATGTATTACAGTGCTGGTAAAATTTTCTTCTCCTACATGGCAGGGAAAGCCAAATCTCAGAAAAATATCACCAAGATTTCCGCTGGTAAATCTACCAAATCTGAGAAAACTAAATCTGGAAAGGCCGATGCTGATACCGATGCCGACGTAAAAGCTTTCGAAAAGCTCACCACTTGGCAGCTTGCGCGTATTTCTTTTGAATTAAACTTCGTTAATCACGCCATTCCTTCTGGCGGTGTCTCTGGTCTCGGTTATATTACTTGGCGCTTAAAGAAGTTTGGCGCTACCGCTGGCCAGGTTAGTTTCATGTATCTCTTGCGCTATGTGATTACTATTCTTGCTAATCAAACTCAAACTATCCTCGCCATTATTTTCTTATTAGTTACAAATAGTGTGCCAAATACTGCGCTTTGGATGGTCGGGGCTGTGGCTGCCATGAGTGTCGGGGTGATTCTTGGTATTGTTTTGATGATTGTGATTGTCTCGAATCGTAAGTTAATCGATTTTGCTGCCAAAAAGCTAGCTGCCTTAATTAATGGCACCGTTCGCATCTTTACTTTTGGCAAGAAAAAACAAATTATCGAAACCAAGAAAGTTCAAAAATACTTCTTAGATCTTCATGAAGACTTCCTTACCGCGAAGCGTGACAAAAAGATTTTGGTCGGTCCAGTGCTTTGGGGTTTCCTTTATAACTTCCTCGAAATTGCCACCTATGAAATTGTCGCCATCGCTATTGGTCACCCAGAAATCTTCCCACAAATCATGGTCGCAGAAGCTCTCGGCTCGGTTGTCGGTGCGGTTCTTCCTACCCCTGGTGGTGTCGGTGGTTATGAAGGTTCGATGGTTGCCGTGATGACCGTACTTGGTAGTGATCTCGCGGTTGCTAGTACCACAGTCCTTGTCACTCGTATGATTGTCTTGCTTAATACTATCGTTTCTGGCTATGGTTTCTACCAAAATGCCATCTCTAAGATTGGTAAAGAAGAGAAACAGAAAATCTTCGAAGGGGAATCTGCGGAGTAATGGCCGAATCGCCAAAATATTCCGTCTCTGATTTTATTGCCGTCGCCAACCACGCCTTAGATTACACTTTTCCGGATTGTGTAGTCTACGGTGAGGTGGCGAATTTTAATGTCAATCAAAATCGTTGGATTTTCTTCGATCTGAAAGATCAAGAGTCGGTAATCAGTTGTTTTATGGTTGCCTCGAGTCTCCGCATGCCTATCGAAAACGGTATGAAGATTGCGGTTCAGGCCACCCCGAAAATTTTTAATCGCTCTGGTCGTTTTACTTTGACGATTAAGCAATACGCCTTGATCGGTGAGGGGGATATTAAAAAAGCCTACGAGCTGCTCAAAGCCAAACTTACCAAAGAAGGACTTTTTGATCCGGCTAGAAAGCGCAGTATTCCAGCTAACCTCGAGCGCATCGGTGTGATTTCTTCTACCCAAGCGGCTGGTTATGCGGATTTTATTAAAATTATTAATGCTCGCTGGGGTGGTCTAGAAATTCGTGTAGCCAATACTAAGGTCCAGGGTCTCGGCGCGGCCGATCAGGTGATTCGTGCTCTCGAATTTTTTAATCAAGAAAATAAAGTCCAGATTATCGCGATTATTCGTGGTGGTGGCTCGAAAGAAGACCTCGCTTGTTTTGATGATGAAAAACTGGTTCGCGCCATTGCGGCAAGTAAAATTCCCGTGATTACCGGGATCGGTCACGAAATTGACACTTCGCTAGCGGATCTCGCGGCCGATATTGTGGCTTCTACGCCCAGTAATACCGCCGAAATGTTATCAAAAGATAAGAAACTCGAAATTGCCAATCTCTATCGTCTGCTCTCTCGAGCTAAGTTGCAAATCGAACGTAGCTTCGATACGCCAAGACTTGAAAATAAGCGCAACCTTCTTCGTGTTAGACAGCAGATTTTAAATCAAATTCTTCGTGAATTAAATCAGTTAAAATCTACCCAAAAAGTCATCGAAAACCTCAATCCCGAAACCATTCTGAAAAAAGGCTATGCTATCCTTAAGGGTGAGTTAAAGATTGATTCTGAAATTTCGCTAGAAACTCTCGATTCTGAAATCTCCGCCCGCATTACTCAAATAAAATCTAAAGAAAGGAAAGCTCATGACTAAAAAATCTGTTGGCGCTAAGATCGAACAACTTAATCAAAATCTCGAATGGTTTTATGGCGATGAATTCAAACTCGAAGAAGCCGCCAAGAAATACCAGGAAGCGGCCGAACTGGCTAAGGATATCGAGGAAGAGCTCGAAACTTTGAAGAATCAAATAGAAGTCATCTCAAAAGATTTTAGTATTGAATAAAATATTAAAAACAATTACTAAAATTCTTAAGCTAACTTGTAAAAAACCTAATTCCTAGTAAAATATAGTTATGGATAATTCAAACAACAATCCTTTTCTTGCATCGAATCAATTTAATAATTCTGGTCAAACTCCAGCTAATTTCGGTGCTAATAATCCTTCAAGTAGTAACCCATTTGCTCAGAATACTGCTACCACATCTGTAGATAATTCCGCCCAGGCAAATCCAGCGAATCCAGCAGCCCCAGTAAACCCTACCACTTCCGCGAATTCTGGTGACATCTATCAGAATCTCTACAAGAGTCCATTCACTCCTGGTATGCTAGCCGCGAATCCTTTGAACAAAAATTATGCTGATATGACTGGTGAAGAACGCAAGGAAGCTAGTCGCATCGCTAAGGCAAAAAACCGTATTGATCTTATGAAAACTGTGGGACTTATCGTGGTATCTCTGCTTGCGGTACTCTTTATCGGCCTCTTTATTTGGATGTGGGTAAAATGGAATGATGCTAGTACTAATGTGAAGGGTAAGGTTGACGTGGCAGTGGCAGAAGCCAAAAATGAACTTCAGACCAAGCTCGAATCCGAATTTGAAGAAAAAGAAAAATACCCTTACAAAGTTTTCACCGGCCCAACTGACCTCGGTGAATTAAGCTTTGAATATCCAAAAACTTGGAGCCTCTATGTTCAAAGTAGTGCCAACCGCGGTGGTGACTACGCTGCCTATCTGAATCCAGGTCAGGTCAATGTGGTCCAAGATGATACCGTGATGGCGCTCCGTGTTAGTATTAAGGGTACCCTCTTCGACCAGGCGATTAGTGATTTTGCCGAAAAAGTCCGTTCTGGTGATATGACGCTTTCAACTACCGTAGTTAATGGCAATAATGTCAACGTTTACACTGGTAAATTAGATAATGAATATCAGGGAATTATCTGCGTCTTCAAGCTTCGCGATAAGACCGTAATGCTTCAAACCGATTCCACCAGTGTCTTCAGTGATGACTTCTACCGTATTCTCAAAACCGTGAAATTTAATAGCTAAATTTATCTAAAAATCTGCAACCCCCGCACCATTTTGCGGGGGATTGTTCAAGCATTTTGCCTGAAAAATGGGTGCTATAATTAATTTATGAATAGTGAGGTAAATGGTATTTTCGTGGTTGCACATGACTTAAAAAGTCCCCTCACTCTTATGCGTCAAATGGCCCTTGCCATGGATTTTCAAAAAGACAGCACCGCTGAACTCGAGAAATCTCGTAATAAAATTATTCGCATTTCCGAACGCGCCATGCGTCAGGTTAACGACCTCACTAAGATCGCTCGCCTCGAAGAGGGGTTATTTACCTTGGAGCCAGTTTCGATTCGTGCAGTCTGCGATGATGTAATTTCTGAACTTGAACAGCTCTTCGCCCTTAACCAGCGCAAGTTACGTTTTGAGTATCGTAATAAAGCTCGTCTGGTGATTGGTAATTATGACCTAATTTTTAGTGTAATTTATAATTTTTGCGCCAATGCGATGTACTATTCCACGCTCGAAACCGAATCTTGCCTAATTATTTCCGACAAAAAAGACAAGATTGTGGTCGATGTCAGGGATTTCGGACCGAGTCTCCCTACTTCAGTCTGGCGTCAAATCAAGGCCGGTCTCACCGCTCCCACCAGTATTTCGATGCGCCCCGGAAGTTCTGGTTTGGGTCTTTACATCGCTTCGAAATTTGCTAAATATCTTAACGCGGAAGTCTTCGCTGTGCGTCACCGCGATGGCACCAGTTTTCAGGTAATCTTGCCAGTTTCACACCAGGCGATTTTACCGATGTTTGATTAGGAGAAAAATGAACCAGCGACCTAAAAAATCATCGTCCAAAATTACCCAATCAAAGACCCCGTTACTGGAAACTATGCAGCCTAAGATCCCGCGACCGGTTTTTATCATTGAGGACGATCCGGATTTTGCAGAAATTTATCAGAAGCATCTAGCGCGCAATTTTCCAGAAATTCCGCTACAGATTTTCTATAATGCGATCGAGGCTAATGCGGCCTTTTCAGAACTTCGCGAGGATGAATTGCCGTCCTTGATTATTTTGGATGTTTTACTCACCGGTCCAGACGGTTTCACTTTATTAAACGAGCTCCTCTCGTATCCGGAAACCAGCCAAATCCCAGTGCTTTTAATTTCATCGTTAAACCTCGGTCAAATGTCATTGCAGGCTTATAATGTGCGCGCCATTCTCAATAAAGAAACTTTCACGCCAGCGGATTTTGTTAATCAAGTTCAAGATATTCTAAAATCAACCAACCACTCATCAGCTCAAAGTGACGATTTGGCGATGCGCGGCTTGGAGGGGAATCATGCCTGATCTGCGTACTCAAGCGATTGTGCTTTCGCGTGTTAAATATCAAGAGTCCGATCGCATCCTCACGCTACTTACTCCTGAAGGTCGTTTCTCGGCAATCGCGCGTGGTGTCCGTAAAGAACGCTCCAAGTTGGCAGGCAGTATTGAACCTTTTACGGTTTCTGATGTAGTTTTACATTTCAAATTCCAAAACCCCGACTCAGGTGGTGGTCTCGCAATCCTTACTTCCGCCACCATGTTGAAGTTTTATCAAAACATTATTACCGACCTCGATACTTTAACTATCGCTTCGAATTTTCTCAAAGTGATTAACCGTCTGACCAATGATGCCGATTCCAAGGAGTATTTTCAGCTCCTAAAAAATGCTCTTTCGGCACTGAACATGGCCGAAAAATACCAAATTCCACTCATTGAAACCCATTTTTATCTTAATCTTGCCTTTATTTCTGGCGAAATGATTAATCTCGCTACCGACTCGAATGGCAATCGTCTGACGCTTGATGGTGTGTATGACTGGCATAGCTTTGACCGATGTTTTATCCCAGTGACAACTGACGCTAGCGATTTTAACGCTGATACTATTAAGATTCTTCGTCTTATGACGTCCATGCCGATTACTTCAATTTTAAAAATCAAAGACATCCACACCCATCTCAATGCATTGAATATTATTTTGCGCACCCTACGTGAAATGTTTTAACTACCAGAGGTCACCACGCTATTTTTGTGGTATAATAAAGAAAAACTAACCAGGAGTGTTTATGGCAAAATTAGAAG
>CALIXG010000095.1 GCA_938046495.1 uncultured Candidatus Saccharibacteria bacterium
TTTCTGTCGATCTCCAGATTTATTTGGAGTGAGCGATAATAGTAAGGCGAGTTTTACTAGAATGAAGGCCGAAAAACCGTCAAATGAGCAGGGTTTTATTAAATTATTAAAAGATAAGCTCTTAAAATACGCTGAGCACGATGAATTGGCGCTCGGTATTAGTTATTTGACTGGTAATAAAGATGAGTTAACCGCATTGCAAAAAGAAAATATGAAAAATGTAGGCGTAATGCATCTAATTGCGGTTTCTGGAACTCATCTTGCAATAATTGCTGGGATTCTAAGTCTAATTTTTAAGCATTTTTCAATCATTAGTAAAACTTATTTTGTACTAATATTTTGCTTCATCTACGCAATGATGATTGGTGTAGGTCCGTCAATTTTGCGTGCATTAGTCGGATTGGTTTTTATGATGTTGATTAAATATTTTGGCCGAAATGTTTCGATTTATCGAATTATGATGGTCATAGTATGTACTTGCTTAATAATACGACCAGAATTTGTAAAGCAAATTGGTTTCTGGCTTTCGGTGTTAGCTTATTTCTCTATAGTAAAAATAGTGCCACTAACTACAAGATACTTTTACGGGACGAAAGAAGAGTTAAAAGATTTTTATCGAAGACCAGGGTTCTTGGCAAAATCTTTAATTTCGTCAATTGTAATTTCCGTAGTGACTTTGCCGATTGGTTTATATTGCTTTGGAAAATTTACGTGGCTCTCGATTTTAGCGAATATCATATTATTGCCAAGCTTGCCTATTGTAATGGGGTCAGTAGGATTGATTTCGGTATTTGGTGATATGGTGATATTTGGGATTAGTTTAGAAAAAATATTGATTTGGCCATTAAAAATTCATACATTCGTGATAAATACTTTAACTGAGCAAGAGTCCTTTATTCTAGAATTACCTAAGAAAAAATGGTGGTACTTTTTAATTTGGCTGATAGTTTTTGGATTAATTCGATTTGCTGAGAAGAATATCGAGGTAAGCTACAATGATGGCAAAAAGCAGGAGCGAAGGGCGCACGATGGCGACGAAGTTCAAAAGCTGGATGCTTATATCATCAAATGGTACAAGGAGATTGATTTTGGCGGCACAAATGGAGACCAGAAGAACGGCGTAAATCAGGCTCTCGAGAAAACGTAAAATACCAAAAAGACTATCTTTATTGGATTTAAAATAAAGGATTAATGGGAAGAGAAAAACCAGAGAGATATAAATGGCGCTGGAGAGAGTGTTTTCTGGGACGCCGTTTAGGAATTTAGTAAATAATTCGGTTATGACGTTTCCGAAGGTGCTGTGAATGGTGTTACCGGCGATGGTGGCAAGCAGAGCAATGCCAATATGTCGTCTAAGCATAGAGAATAGAATAAAGAGCAAGACGATTAAAAGTAAAATAATCATAAGTTAATTATACTATATGATAACTTGTTCTGGGCTGAAAGAGATATAAAAATCTGACACCTAGAGGCGTCAGATTGGGTTAGGTATTTTGGTTTAGAGATCTTAGCTTAGATGCCAACCTTATCTTTAAGAGTGCGGCCTTTTGCATTATGTTCAATATATTTGATAATTGGTAGAGCGACATTGCGGTTGGTAGCTTTTTCAATGCCAAATCCTGGCGAAGCATTAACTTCGAGAATTAATGGACCACGAGCGGAGCGCATGAGGTCGACACCGGCAACATGGAGACCCATGACTTTGGCGGCTTTAATTGCGAGCTTTTCTTCTTCTGGAGTAAGTTTAATAGCAGTGCCAATGCCACCTTTATGGAGATTGGAACGGAAGTCATCATCAAGAGATTGACGCTTCATTGAGGCAACAACCTTTGAGCCGACCACAAAAGCACGAATATCGGTGCCAGCAGATTCTTTTATATATTCTTGAATAAGAATGTTGGTACCATCTTCGTTATAGAGGTAGAAAGCCTGCAAAGCAGAGCGGGCAGCTTTCTTGGTTTCGGCCAGAACTACACCATTACCGTGTGTGCCAGTCGCAAGCTTAATGATAGCTGGGAGACCGATTTGTTCAAGAAGGTCATCGATATCTGCGGTGTTGCGTGAGACTAGGGTTTTTGGTGAAGCAATGCCAGTTTTGGCGAAAATTTGAGCAGAGCGAAGCTTGTCACGGACGCGAGTAATCGAGATTGAGCTAGAAAGTGTCCAAGTGTTGCTCATTTCGAATTGACGAACTACTGCGCAGCCATAGCGGGTAAGACCGTTAGCAATACGAGGTAAAATTGCGTCGTAGTGAGGAAGTGCTTCTCCGTTATAATAAACTACGGGATTATTTTCGGAGAGTGAAAGATAACAATTTTTGTATTTAATGATGTCAACCTCATGACCGCGCTTGATGGCTTCTTCGTAGAGACGAGTGGTGGAATAGTTTTTTGGTCCGTTGGAGAGAATAGCGATTTTCATTTTAG
>CALIXG010000096.1 GCA_938046495.1 uncultured Candidatus Saccharibacteria bacterium
GCCGATAGTAGTTTTACTTATGGCCAAATTTTACCGTCAGGAGTTATGACGGGGACCGCGGAAGCCTTCATGTCGAAAACTACTGTGCCAATGGTTCGTGTCTCTGATTATAATAAACTCGCGAAGCTCTATCATCGTGATGAAATTCATTTGAAGGATGATCAATATCAGTTCCTGGCCGACTTTAAGACTATGGCGGAGATTCTTGATAAGACTCTTGTGGGTAATACCCAAATTAAATATCGTAATTTCACCCTCAATCCAGTCGCCAAAAAACACCAAGAAGGCTTTATCACTTCATCCGGTTTTAAGTCTAATACTGGCATCCTCGTCGTTCCTGATAATGTAATCACCGATCAGCCAATCGGTACTCAAGCCATGCTGATGAATTACAATCTCAGCGGTACCCGCACTGCCGAACAGATTGACGATGACTTACGCAAGGCTTTCGACCTCGGAGGTTTATCCGTTAATGCGGTTAATTCATCTGAAGAGGACACGCAGAAAGCCGGAAGCTCCGCCAAGCAAGCTGATCGTCCAAGTGGTGTTGCCATTAATTTTTATACCAAATTATTAGTAAAATCTGGTATGGTTGGTATGCAGGCTATTGCCACCTTTGTTGGTTTTTATCTCGGCACGATCTTCTTGATTTCTTCTGCTGCGATTCTGGCCCTTAAGCAGCTTTCCGAATCTTCCGATAATATAGAAAAGTATGCCGCCCTTCGTCGTCTCGGCGCCAGTAATAAGATGTTAAACCGTGCACTCTTCGTCCAGATTGCAATCTTCTTTATTGCGCCATTGCTCATCGGCATCATACATTCCATTTTTGGCATTATGTTTGCCTCGAGTATTATTGAATCATTCGGCTCTGACGGACTCCTCGCTTCGATTCCGATGACCGTCTCGATGATTGTGCTGATTTATGGTGGCTACTTCCTTCTGACTTATATCAGTAGTAAGCGCATCATCTCCGAAAAGCAACTCCGCCGCGACTAGAATATAAAATACCCTAATCAAAAAAATGGTATAATATATCTTATGAATAATACGCGCGATGATATTTTACACTTAGCCAAGCTGTCCAATTTGCAGCTCACGGATGCCGAAATTTCCGCCCTCCAGCAGGATGTCACTAATATCGTGGGTTACATTTCCCAGCTTGATGAATTAGATACTACCGGAGTCGAGCCGACCTATCAGGTTTTTGAGATGGAAAATGTTTGGCGTGCCGATGAAATTAAGCCTCAGGATGCCACCAGGGAGCAACTTCTTGCACTCGCACCTGATCAAGCTCAAAATATGATTAAAGTACAGAAGGTTCTCTAATGAAAATTGCTGATTTACATACTTCCGCGGTTTCGCTCGTCAAGGAAGCCTTAGAAAAAGCCAAAAAATACGCTAGCCACAACATTTTTATTTCACTTAATGAAGAGGAAGCCCTAAAAAAGGCTGCCGAAATCGACCAAAAGATTCAGAATGGTGAATCAGTCGGGCGACTCGCTGGTGTGCCATATGCTCTCAAGGATAACTTCCTGAGTAAGCAGGGAAACACTACGGCCGCTTCCAAGATTCTTTCCAATCTACGTTCGCCAATCGATTCCACTACCGTCGCCAAGCTCGAAGCTGAAGGCGCCATTATGATCGGCCGCACCAATCTTGACGCTTTTGCTCACGGTTCCTCGACAGAAAACTCTTTCTTCGGTCCTACCCATAACGCCAAGGATTTTGAACGTGTTGCCGGTGGCTCCTCTGGTGGCTCCGCCGCTGCCGTTGCTCTTGATATTGTGCCTTTTGCTACAGGTACCGACACTGGTGGTTCGATTCGCCAGCCAGCTTCCTTTAACGGTGTCTATGGTCTGAAACCGACTTACGGCACGATTTCGCGTTATGGTGTGGTAGCCATGGCCTCCAGCACCGACGTTATCGGTTTCTTTACCCAAAATCCGGAAGATTTAGATCTCCTGATGTCGATTACTAGTGGTCAGGATGAGAAAGATCTCACTTCTTTGCCAGATTATTATAATGAAACCAAGGTCGAGACCGGTGCTAAAAAACGTATCGGTGTGATTAGAGATTTTGATAACGATAATATCGCCCCGGAAATTCGTGAGGCCATGAAAAATCAACTCGAAAAATTAAAAGCTGAAGGTCATGAAATCGTTGAGCTCTCCATGCCAGTCCTTAAATATGCACTTGCCGTTTATTATGTCGTAGTGCCAGCCGAAGTAGCCTCCAATCTCTCGCGTTATGACGGCATTCGCTATGGCTATCGCAGTTCTGAAGCCCATAGTATTGAAGAAGTTTTTGGTCTCAGTCGCAATGATGGCTTCATGCCTGAAAACAAGCGCCGTATCATGATCGGTAACTTCGTTCTAAGTAGTGGTTTTTATGATGCCTACTACCTCAAGGCTCAAAAGGTCCGTACTCTCATTATCAAGGCCTATGAAGAAGCTTTTGAAAAATGTGATTATATTCTCACGCCAGTTTCACCATCTCCAGCCTTCAAATTGGGTGAAAAAGTTAATGACCCTGTTGCCATGTACTTAGAAGATGTGATGAGTGTGCCTATTAACCTCGCTGGTTTACCAAGTTTAGCCATTCCAATCAATCGTGACAAGGATGAGCTTCCAGTCGGCTTACAATTAATCGGCCCACGTCGCAGCGACCGTAACCTTCTACAGTTTGCCAAGGAGAACTTCGCATGAATTCGCCAGTCTTTATTCTCTTAATCGCTGTACTAGCTGTGGGGATTTTGGTTTTTATTTCGATCTCACAGCTCGGCAACCGTACTCATACTTTTGATAAGGAAGATTACCAGGCTAACTTCCTCAAGATTGAAAATAATCTCTCGCGTGATAATCCCTTGAGCTTTAATTATGCCCTCATCGAAGCCGATAAATTACTCGATAAGGCCATGATGGAGCTTGGTGCACCAGGTAAAACTATGGGTGACCGCCTCAAAGCTTCCGGCCATCGTTTCTCGGAGCTGAACTCAGTTTGGTATGTTCATAAGAAACGCAATCAAATCGCTCATGAGCAAAATTTCCAGCTCGATTACAATCAAAGTCGCCGTGCTTTGGAGACCTACAAGCAAGCATTAAAAGATTTAGGAGCTATCTAATGTCAGAAAATTCAGCTTACGAAATTACTATCGGTATCGAATGTCACGTTCAGCTCGCGACCAAGACTAAGCTTTTCTCCGAAGTCGATAATGATGCTCGCGGCAAGGAGCCGAACTCTTGTGTTTCACCAGTCGAGTACGCTCTTCCGGGTATGTTGCCACGTTTGAATGAGGAAGCCGTGCGTCTCGCTACCCGTGCAGGGCTCGCGCTTAATTCTAATATCAATCTGATTTCGCGCTTCGATCGCAAACATTATTTCTACCCAGATTCCCCGAAGGGTTATCAAATCACCCAGATGTATCAGCCAATTATTGGACCAGGTTTTGTAGAGCTACCTAACGGTACCAAAATCCGTATCGAGCACGCCCACCTCGAAGGGGACGCTGGTAAGCTCACACATTTTGATACCTATAGTCTCGTCGACTTGAACCGCGCCGACACGCCACTGATTGAGATTGTTTCTATGCCAGACATTCATTCGAAGGAAGATGCCCGAGATTATTGTAAGGAACTTTGGCGTATTCTCACCTTTGCCGGCGTTACTTACGGTGATCTTTATAATGGTAATATGCGTTTCGATGTGAATATTTCACTCGCCAAAAAAGGCAGCACTGAGCTTGGTACGCGTGCTGAAATTAAGAATCTCAACTCTTTCCGCTCCGTCGAAATGGCCGTCGAATATGAATATCATAGGCAGAAAAAGTTGCTGGACGATGGCGAAAAAGTGGTTCAGGAAACCCGTGGTTGGAATGATAATACCGGCAAAACTACTTCACAACGCAGCAAGGAAGAAGCTAATGATTATCGCTACATGCCAGAGCCAGATATTCCACCAATTCATTTGACTGAGGAATATGTTGAAGCTGAGCGCGCTAAACTAGTACGTCTGCCAGCCGATTATCGCGCCATGCTGCGTGTGGTGATTCCAGAGGAACAGCTAGAAATTCTTCTCGACCACCAAAATCTCGTCGAAAGTCTAGCCGAACTAAAATCTGCTTATGATGCTGATGGTATCGAGAAGGAAATTACTAAGAACGCTCTTCTAAAGATTTCCAACCTCTACACCTCGGTACTTCTCGCAGAAGAAAATAGTAGCCTTTTGAATGATGAGCTTCCGACCACCATGCAGCTTCGCGAACTTGCTGAGATGATTAATAAGAACGAACTTTCTTCGACTAGTGTTAAAGAAGTTTTCCTGCGCTTCTTCGACCCAAATATGCATCACAAGTCGGCTCGTGAAATCGCCAAGGAACTTAACCTTCTTCAGGAGAATGACCTCGGTGCGCTTTCTGATATTGTCGATCAGGTCCTAGCCGACCCAGCCTGCGCCCAAGCCGTCGCTGATTTTAAGGCCGGCAGTGAAAAGGTAATCGGCTTCCTCGTCGGTCAGGTGATGAAAGCTTCGAAGGGTAAGGCTAATCCAGCCATCGCCCAGAAACTTTTGCGCGAAAAACTGCAATAGTCTTTGTGCTTATGCTATAATGAAGGAAAGTTAAGACCACAAGAAAGAAAATATGAAACTATACAGTAATGAGATTGTTTTTCGTGGTCATCCTGATAAAGTTTGTGACCAAATTAGTGACGCCCTGCTTGATGCTTTTCTCTCTGGTGATTCCAGCTCACGCTGTGGTATTGAGGTGATGGGTGGTAAGGGTAAGATTTTTATCACCGGCGAAGTCACTTCTGCCGCTAAGGTTGATGTCGAAGCTGTGGTGATGCGCGTCTTAAATGAGGTCGGCTACATTAATGGCGACAACGCGGAAAATCTCACTCCTTCCGGTACGCTCGCTGATTTTGAAATTGTGAATAATCTCGGAGTTCAGAGTCAGGATATTGCCCTCGGTACGAATGACGAGGTGGGCGGCGCTGGTGACCAAGGTATGATGTTTGGTTTTGCTTGCGATGATAACGCCGAATATAAGCCAACTGCCATGGTAATCTTGCAGGAATTTTCCAAATTCTACGACGAGTTGCGTCAAAAAGACCCACGCTTCCTCGCGGATGGCAAAACCCAGCTCACTGGTGAATACGACGATAGTATGCGTCTTACCAAAATCAAAGATTGGACTATTAGTTATCAAAATACTGAAACTGATCGCGCCGAAACTGATCAAATCCTCATCGATAAGGCGCGCGAAATTGCCGGAAAATATGGCGTAGAGGTCGAAAAATTCCTCGTTAATCCAACTGGTAAATTCCTCATTGGTGGTTTTATGGGCGATGCTGGGCTCACTGGTCGTAAAATTGTAGTCGATAGTTATCAGTCATTTGCCCCGGTCGGTGGTGGTGCCTTTTCCGGTAAGGATCCATCCAAGGTCGACCGCTCCGCTGCTTATAAGGCTCGTGAAATTGCCGTAGATTATCTTAAGCGCTATAATTTGCATTCCTGCGAAGTGCAACTTTCTTACGCGATCGGCATCGCCGAGCCACTCGCGATTTATATTAAGGGTGATGGGAAGAATATCACGCCAGAACCAGAACTATATACTGCTTGTACGCCGAAAAACATCATCAAAGACCTAGATCTCTTGCATAAAAAATACGAAGACACTGCTAAATTCGGCCATTTCTAAAAACCAAGAAAAGAACCTAGTTCCAGAGGTTCTTTTTTCTAAGTGTATAGTTTTAATATGGGAAGTTTAGAATTTATAGATTTTATAAACTAACAAATAAACCTTGAATAAAACCATAAATACTATAAAATAGAGCTAGAAGCATAAGCACGAAAATCAAAAGGAGAGAATATATGCTAAAACTGGTTAAATCTATAAAAAACTTAGAGCGGTTTTGGCGGCAAATATTCAATCTCCTACCTGTTATTTCGCTTGGTGGATTAGCGCTCATTCTCGGCATCTTCGCCATCGCGCCAAATTTTATGAATTTCGCTCATGCAGAAGAGGGAATCAATCCGCCAGCTCCCGGCGAAACTACGCTATCGGTAAGCGTGGAGGATGATTTCTATAAATTTAATGACGTCTATCTTACTTCAGACGGTGTCGAGCAGGACGAGCGGGTACCGATTGTGATCAGGCCACGCGTCGAAACGAATAATCCAGCCGGTTATCGTATTTATTTTTCGGATACTGACGAAAATACAAGCCTTCGAAGTGTCGACCCAGCTATTACTGATACGATTCGTTCGGCTACTCCCGCAGATTTTGAAGACGGGAAGCCAGAAAACCAAACGGATAACTACTGGTATTGTGGGGTAATAATGGGCCTCAATCAATGGGTGTCTCCGCAAACTCCTATTTCTCCTTTATCTAGTAACAATAATCAGTCGATTCCCACTCAAACCGTGCCAAAGCTAATTGATGATGTAAAATATCCAAATCTTCGATCATCCAACGGAGTTTATTGCAATATAGCCATTAATAAACAATTAACCCCTTCTACGTATAGAAATAAAATGATTTTTAGCGTAGTGGGAAATACACAGAGTCTAAAACCAGCCGTATTAACAAAAGATTCCTTGAAAAAAGTCCTTGATAAATTAAACGGAAACAATTATGTTTATGAACGCTTTGATTTTCAGGAGAACTCACTAATCAATCATCCAGATTTTCCACGGTATCATGGAAAAATTAATGGAATTCATTCTAGTATTGAATCCGACTATAAGTATAATACTTATCCAATGCCAGCATGTCCCGAGTCAATCGAATACTTAAATTCCGTTACGACTACAGATATGGAGCCAATATTGATTTGGGCTAGTGACTGCACCCCTACAGGTGAAAACGGGTCACTTCACTGGTGGACCCCATCCGGAAAACTATCATTAGGTGAGGATTGCTCAGGCTTGTTTTCTTCAGCCTACGCTCCAGCGATTAAGGAAATTTATTTACACAATATCGATACATCTCATTGTAAAAATATGGAATCCATGTTTGAGCGTAATGATAATCATTTGGAGGAAATTCTCTTTGGCGATAACAAATTCTCCCCGGAACTAGCTAATACTAAGAAAATGTTTAAAGGAAATTCTGGGCTTAAGGTGATTTTCTTTAAGAATGAGGTCGATATAACTAATGTTGCAGATAGCTCAGAAATGTTTGCAGGTGACGGATCATTAGTAGGACATTCTAAATGCGGCGTTTCATTTGAATATGATCCATCCAAAATAGATTCAACTTTCGCTAAGACTCAAAATGGATACTTCACTCTGGGCGACGGTGCATATCCAGCATGTCCGCCGATATAGTGCCATAATAATGGCTATTATGCTGGTATAAAGTATTTTTAAGAAAAATCTCAAAGAGAGCCCTGTGCTCTCTTTTTTTCTTCTTGAAATTATGGTAAAATATCCTGAAAGTCTAAAAAACTATTAATTAATAAGGAAATTCATGGCAGAAGCTACACATGATTTATCAAAATTGCGCAATATTGGTATTATTGCACATATTGATGCTGGCAAGACCACGACTTCAGAGGCTATCCTCTACCGTACTGGCTTGAAGCACAAAATCGACCTCGTCAAGGGTGACACCGGTGGTGCTACTACTGACTGGATGGAACAGGAAAAGGAACGTGGTATTACCATTACTTCCGCAGCTGTTACCGCCACTTGGAAAGGTCACAAAATTAACATTATCGATACCCCGGGCCACATCGACTTTACCGCCGAAGTAGAACGTTCTCTTCGCGTGCTTGATGGTGCCGTTACTGTTTTCGATGGTAAGATGGGTGTCGAAGCTCAATCCGAAACTGTTTGGCGCCAAGCTACCAAGTACGGCGTGCCACGTCTCTGTTTCATTAACAAAATTAACCAAATCGGTGGTGACTTCTACAAGTCTCTCGACTCTATCCACAAGCGTCTCTCGAAGAATGCTTTCGCTATTCACCTTCCAATTGGTTTCGAAAAAGATATCTGTGGTGTCGTCGACCTTATTGATATGAAGGCCTACACCTACAAGGAATATGCCGACCACTCTTTGACCGTTGGCGAAATTCCTGCTGATATGCTTGACAAGGCTAAGAAAGCTCGTGCTCTTCTCGTGGAAGAAGCTGTAGCTGCTGATGAAGATTTGATGAATAAATACTTCGCCGAAGGTGAAGAAGCTATCACCGAAGCTGAACTCAAGGCTGCTCTTCGTAAGCGTGTGCTTGACGGTGACTTCTTCCTCGTGACCGGTGGTGATGGTCGTGGTGTGATCGTCGAAAAAGTTCTCGACCTCTGTGTTGACTATCTCCCTTCACCTCTTGACCGTGATCTTGGTCAAACTGTTGGTACTGATCCAAAGACTGGTGATAAGGTTATCCGCAAGGCTTCTGTCACTGAACCTCTCACCGCTCTTGCTTTCAAGATCGCTTCTGACCCATTCGTTGGTAAGCTCGTCTTCGTCCGCGTCTACTCTGGCGTTTTGAAGTCTGGCTCTTACATCTTAAACGCTACTACCGGCAATAAAGAACGCGTCGGTCGTCTCGTCCGTATGTTTGCTGATAAGCGTGAAGAAATTTCTGAGGTTGCCGCTGGTGATATCGCCGCTATCGTCGGTCTCAAGGAAACCACCACTGGTACCACTCTTTGTGATCCAGCCCACCCAATTCACCTTGAATCTATCGAATTCCCAGAACCACCTGTTTCTATCGCTGTCGAGCCTAAGACTAAGGCTGACCAAGAAAAAATGGGTCTCGGTCTTGCTAAGCTCGCTGAAGAAGATCCAACCTTCCGTGTTCACACCGATGAAGAAACTGGTCAAACCATTATTTCCGGTATGGGTGAGCTTCACCTTGAAATCATTATCGACCGCTTGAAGCGTGAACATAATGTGGAAGCTAATACTGGTGCTCCTCAGGTTGCCTACCGTGAAACTATTCGTGGTACTGCCGAAGCTCAAGGTAAGCACATTAAGCAATCCGGTGGTCGTGGTCAATACGGTGACGTTTGGATTAAGTTTGAGCCAAATGAACCAGGTAAGGGCTTCGAATTCATCGATATGATTAAGGGTGGTGTGGTGCCTCAAGAATACCGCAAGCCAGTCCAACAAGGTGTGGAAGAAACCCTTAATGGTGGTGTGATCGCTGGATATCCAGTGGTTGACATTAAGGCAACTCTCTATGATGGTTCTTACCACGATGTCGACTCTTCCGAGCTCGCCTTCAAACTCGCTGGTAGCCTAGCTACCCGTGAAGGTATCAAGAAAGCCAAACCAGTGCTACTTGAGCCATTTATGAAACTTGAAGTTACCACCCCAGAAGAATTCATGGGTGATGTGATTGGTGATATTAACTCTCGCCGTGGCCGTATCGACGCTATGGAAGATATTCAAGGTGGCGCCAAGCTTATTACTGCTTTCGCTCCACTTGCTAACCTCTTCGGTTATACTTCCGATCTCCGCTCGATGAGCCAGGGCCGTGCCGCTTCTTCTATGGAACTCGCACAATACGAGGAAGTACCACCTAACGTTGCTCAAGAAATCATTGAGAAGCGCAATACTTCTAAGTAAGACTAAGTAATCTCTTAAAAATAACTTCTTCGGAGGTTATTTTTTTATTTGAAATCCTAATTGGGATATCTGAAAACTTGAAAAATTAGTGAAAATATTTCTACATCAAAAAGCCCCGCATTTCTGCGAGGCTCTTTTTTTTGGAGATTAATTGCGACTTACGACTACATTTGCATCGATATCCCTAAACAAATCATCACGATTAAGGTTAGACTCATGTCCAACCAGAGCATTAGTGCGCTCCACTACTCGCTTGATTAAATCCACTGAATCTTCACGCACATAATATAATGCACGATATTGATCCTTAGATGGGTCATAATTAGGATTATTCTCGATAAAACGCTTTAACTGCATTTCCGCGTAGAAAGCTGATAGCTCCGGCGAAAGTAGTAAGACATTGCCGTCATTAGAGAAATAGGATCCGCCCTGATGATTGACGTCTGTAAGTTTCATCTTATGCATTACATGATAGAAATCTTCTGGTCTCGCATCGGTTCTTCCGTAGCCAGAATTCGGGAAAAGTCGGTCATCTTTCACATAGTAGACTTCAATTCCATTTACACCAATACCATAAAACAGCCCGCTTATATGTCGGCGTGAATCGATACGGTAGGGTACTAGACGTTTTTCGAAATCTGCCATGTTGCCAAGATCGTTTATCTGCTTACCATCCGCTCCATAATTTGCATCGAACCGAATCATTAATTTCGGATTGGCTTCGCAGATAAATGTATAGACATCTAGTGCTGGGAAGCTATCGGCTAGTCTAAGATTGAACCCGTTGTCTCTCATATAACCAACTAGGTCAAACTCACCAAATCTCGTGTAGGTCTTCGGGTCATTCTTCTGGTGAGTTGGGAGTGGCTCAGAGGCTTCTTGCTTAATGCGCCTTAGCATATACTCTGCGGTAGTAGAAATGGTCTCAGGTTGATCCGGTTCAATCGGCTCCATCGGGTCATAATTCGTAGTATGAAATTCATCCACTAGATTCTGCACCAGGAACTGCGTATAGTTAATTCCGTCAGCTCCGGTAAAATTCGGCGTGCGGCCGTTCAGATATGAGTCTAGGAACCCTGCATCGGTACCGTCCTTGATATAGGTCGGTATATTCCGATAGTGGTAATAGCTATTCTCTCCAGCATCGGTATTCACCTCGAGTACAGAATTTCCTCTGATACTCTGAGTTAAATGCTTCGGGAAGAGAATTACGTTACTTGGTACCATAAAATCCGAGATATAGCTGCCAGATTGCGACTCAAGCCGGTCTCTCAGGTCTTCCACTTCTCTGATGTTAAATTCAGAAACCATTTGGAATGTTCCTGGGTGCGACCTACTTGGATCGGGATCTTTTAGTGGTGCTAATCCATAATCATTTCTGGCTGCTCGCCTAGCTTTTAATACGTCAGGTGTGACATCCTTAATCGGGCCAGCTACTTCGCCGCCGCCGAATTCAGAAGCATCCACCGCTGCGGTAAGCTGGGCATCCATCTCGTATGGATTGTCGGTCTCTTCTTCATGCTTCACTTCCGCCTTCGCAGTAGTTTCTACTTCGGAAGTCTCCGGAACTACAGTTTTACTCTGGGTGTTACAAGCAACTAAGCCAAGAGCGAGTGACAAAAACAGGAATTGTTTCTTCATCATGCACCTCCATTTTAATGTGCGTAGGGTAAAAGTAGCCTAAAAGTTAACTATATTCTACAATTTTTTAGTAAAAATGTCAATTTTAACATAAATGGATTAATTACTGGTAAAAAAGCACAAAATATGGTAGAATATGCAAGTTAGTTTTTCAAAAAATGGAAAAATCAGTAAGTTCTTTAGAAAAGGGGGAAATTGTATGTTTGCAATACTAGTAACGTTGTCGTGCTTTTTGGCTGGTCTGTTCTGTCTGGTGTTGAACTATTTTCGTATTATTCTGATTCTACAGATTGATATTTTTGTCTGTGGTTGGATCGTACTGACTTTACTTCCAGCACTAGTGTCTATAATCCATCATCAACAGAGGAAACTTCTAGCGGAAAGAATTGCTAGAATTGATGAAGAGATGGACCAGGGCTGCTACCATTTTCAGTTTGATGACTACCCCAAGAAAAGAATCCCCAAAGTCGCAGACGACGAAGTTGATTTTGATGATTATGGCTGTGGATGTGAATGGGACCGTGAACGCCATGATCTGGTCAAAGTCGTACAGAAAGATTAAAACTGCAAAATTAAACTAAAAATCACACTAGCCCATCTGGGCTAGTTTTACTACAACATCGAAAAACTAACAGTCAAGGCGTCAATTTGACGCCTTTTTTCTGGATTTCTCTCTTTACTTATTCCGTAAAATCTATTAATATATAGATATATCTAGCTTCTTGGCTGGTTAATATTAGTGCCAAGGAGAATAAATATTAAAGGAGAATAATAAAGAATGGCAAATTTCGACCGTTCCAAGCCACACATTAACGTTGGTACTATGGGTCACGTTGACCACGGTAAGACTACTCTTACTGCTGCTATTACCACCGTACTTGCGAAGCGCCTCCCATCTGATGTTAACAAATCAGTTGCTTACGATCAGATCGACAACGCTCCAGAAGAAAAAGCTCGTGGTATTACCATTGCTACCTCTCACCAAGAGTACGAATCAGAAAAGCGTCACTACGCTCACGTAGATATGCCAGGCCACGCCGACTACATCAAGAACATGATTACCGGTGCTGCTCAAATCGATGGTGCTATCCTCGTAGTTGCTGCTAACGATGGTCCACTTCCACAAACTCGTGAGCACGTACTTCTCGCTCACCAGGTGAACGTACCAAAAATCATCGTCTTCCTCAACAAGATGGATCTTGCTGACCCAGAACTCGTTGAGCTCGTTGAAATGGATGTCCGTGAACTTTTGAACAAGTACGGCTTCGACGGCGACAACGCTCCAATCATCAAGGGTTCTGCTCTTAAGGCTCTTGAAGGAGACACTGAAATGGAAGATCGCATCATGGACCTCGTCCACGCTATGGATGAATACTTTGATATTCCTGAACACGATCTTGACAAACCATTCTTGATGCCAATCGAAGATGTCTTCTCCATCAAGGGCCGTGGCACCGTCGCTACTGGTCGTATCGAACAGGGTGTTGTCAAATTGAACGACGAAGTTGAAATCGTTGGTTTGAAGCCAACCCAAAAATCTGTCGTTACCGGTATCGAGGCTTTCCACAAGACTCTTAACGAAGGTGAAGCTGGCGATAACGCTGGTCTCTTGCTCCGTGGTATCGAACGCGAACAAATCGAACGTGGTCAGGTTATTGCTAAGCCAGGTTCTATCACCCCACACACTGAATTCGAAGCTCAGGTTTACATCTTGAAGAAAGAAGAAGGCGGCCGCCACACCCCATTCTCAAAGGGTTACAAGCCACAATTCTACTTCCGTACTACCGATGTTACCGGTGAAGTCGAACTTCCAGCTGATAAAGAAATCGTCATGCCAGGTGACACCGTTACCTTCCAGGTCAAGCTTCTTTCAGCTATCGCTATGAACAACAACGACCGTTTCGCTATCCGCGAAGGTGGCCGTACTGTCGGTTCTGGTGTTGTTACCAAGATTATTAAATAATCTATAACAGCCTAAATACCTCTCCTTCGGGGGAGGTATTTTTTTATCTTGACGAACCTCTGTTTTTATCGTAAAATAAGTCTACTATTATTAATTGAATTCTAAAAACTCATTGACGCATCAAGCATCTGAAGTTATAGAATTAGAAGGAAAACAATGGCAGACGCAAAAAACGAAGGCTTAAAGATCCGTATTCGTCTTAAAGCCTACGACCATCGTGTAATCGACCAAAGCGCCAAGCAAATCGTCGATACCGCTATCCGTACTGGTGCCGCCGTTTCTGGCCCAGTCCCACTACCAACTAAGCGCAGTACTTTTACTGTGGTGAAATCACCTCACGTTTACAAGACCGGTGGTGAAGCTTTCGAAATGAAGATTCACAAGCGTCTTATCGACATCACCAATGCTACCCCAAAGACCATTGATGCACTTCAAAACTTGTCTTTGCCAGCTGGCGTCGACGCTGAAATCAAAATGTAATAAAAGTATAAAAATACCTAACTGCCGTTAGGTATTTTTTAATGTGCACTTATTCCTTTTATGTTAAAATTATATAAATGAGTGCTAATGAAGGAAGTAAAGTAATTCTGATTGGTTTTAAGAAAATTAGTGGAGCCTTGATTACCATGTCGGCTGCTTTTTTCTGCAACTTACTCTTTTTTGCTCCAACCAATGCTCTCTTTACTCCAAGTCTTTCTACTGCAGTTGAAAACAACTCCGCAGTTGATGGAAAGCTCCCGATACATTCCGTCAACCACCTCAATGAATATAGTAGTGTTCTAAAAGTAGAAGCAAATCTAAAAGCTGGGTACTCAGTCTCAATGAGTACTGAGACTAATGATACTGCCCTATCTAATCCATCTGGCGTCAAAATTAACTCCATATCGTCCGAGACTGCGCCGACAGGTATTTTATCTAATTCCTGGGGTTACAAATTATCCAGTGATAGTAATTATCGTCCTATTCCCGCACTGTCTCATCCAGAAACCATTATTGACACTTCAGGGCGAATTCACGGAGAACAGAATTATGAAATCAATCTCGGTGTTTTTGCAGATAGCGCTCTAGTATCTGGCGATTATACGAATAAAATTATTTTTTCAGTAGTGGCGAGCCTTTATGATAAAAGTGCAGTCATGATGTCTGGATCGGATTTTTATAACCTGTTTGACCAGCATGAAGAGCTTGGCTATAGGGGTTATCAACATTTTAAAGAAGCTAGCTCTCTGCCAGATATATCGGTAAAAACTTTTGATATTGATGATGCCGATTCAGATTATGCAATCAAAATGTGGTATGACGAAAATGACGATATGACTTTGTATTTTTATACTACCGCAGATAAAATTTATTTGAATCCTGACAGTAGCCAACTTTTTAAGGATGCTAATAGTGCTGCCGATTTAGATTTAAGTAAATTTGACACGAGCCGAGTCACAGACATGAGTGAAATGTTTAGTAATATGTCTGCCCTTAGTTCCTTGGATTTATCACATTTTGACACCAGGAATGTCACTAGTATGAAGGATATTTTTAATAATGATAATGCGCTAACTGATCTAAATATTTCATCCTTTAATACTAGTAAAGTTAAAGATATGTCGGGTATGTTTACTTATTGTTATGGCCTCACTTCAATTGATGTTTCAAACTTCGACACCTCTAAAGTAGAGTCTATGTCATCGATGTTTAGTGGCATGAGTGAATTAACAGAATTAAATGTTACTCATTTTGACACCACATCGGTCACCAATATGCATGAGATGTTTGGTGGCCTCGCTCAACTTACTGAACTAGATGTATCGCATCTGGATACTAGTAATGTCACTGATATGAGTGGTATGTTCACGGATGTTGGTCAAATTACTGAACTTAATCTTTCCAATTTCAATACTAGCAAAGTAGAGAATATGTCGGGAATGTTCTCCGGCATGGCGACTGTGACGGAACTTGATCTTTCGCATTTTGATACTTCCGCGGTCACTGATATGTCTTCAATGTTTCTCGGTATGTCAAGTTTAACTAATCTAAATACTCATGGATTTGATACACATAATGTCACTGATATGGGTGGCCTATTTTCACAGGTTTCTGCGTTAGATACTATTGATATTTCTCACTTTGATACTTCGAACGTGGAGGATATGAGTAATATGTTCAGTGGCGCTTCTAGTTTGACGCAGATTAATTTGGGAAATAATTTCAATACTGAAAAAGTGATAAATATGCAAGGTATGTTCAAGAATGCCACTAGCCTCAGCAGTATTGATCTCAGTAAATTCAAAACTCAAAACGTGAATAATATGAGCGAAATGTTCAGTGGTGCCACTAGTCTCGCTACTTTAGATATTTCCCCGCTAAATACCCAAAATGTTACGAATATGGAGAAAATGTTTGCTGGGCTTCAGCTTACCGACTTAAATCTAGCCGCGATAAATACGGCAAAAGTTACCAATATGAAGGAAATGTTCAATGGTATGAATCAGCTTGCACATCTAGACCTTTCCTCTTTTGAGACTAATAACCTCAAGGAGATGTCGGCTATGTTCCAGGGGATGACGGCGCTTGAGGAGCTAGATATTTTGCATTTTAACACCAGCCAGGTCGAT
>CALIXG010000097.1 GCA_938046495.1 uncultured Candidatus Saccharibacteria bacterium
TCACGATATCACTCATCGCTGTCCGAATACTAAATTTATTCTCGGTGGCTATTCTCAGGGCGCCATCGTGATGAGTCACGCCATTCGCACACTTGATCCCGAAAAAATTATCTACCTCTCAACTTTCGGCGATCCTAAATTACATCTCCCAGAAGGAGAAGGCAAGGACAAACCATGTTATCATGGCATACATTCCGATTATCGCATTAATGTCCCCGATTGTGATGTAGAGCATGGCATCCTAGGAGCGCAAAAACCTTATCTGCCAAACACTAAGTTTTCCGGGAAAATTGGTACTTGGTGCAATTCCGGTGATTTTATGTGCGGTAGCTTCTTTGACCCACTAGGATTTTCCGAAATCAATCTCGGAAAATTCCAGTTTATCCATCAAAACCTTATTTCAGGGCATCTTGCCTATGCAGACCGCGATGCTTACGCCGAATCTGCACATATAGTTGGTCAAATTCTACATGGCGCCAAAAAACTCGCAAAACCTGGCACTCTAAATGTTGGTTATTCGCCATATTTTATTAAGCAGCTCCAGGATCGTTTGGCTCATCCAAAAATCAATAGCATCGACCATGAATATATTGTCGCCATTAATTTTAATAAAGCCAATCCAGCCGCCTTGTCTTTGCAATACAAAAAACTAATTAGCAATATCGAAGCCAGAAAACATAGGCATGCACTTTTTCATATCTATAAAGTAGATTTCGCTACCGACCATCATGGTTTTGCCAAATATCAAAAAATTACAGATTTTAATACCAACACCGACAATCTACTTCAGTTAGAGCAGCAACTAAAACAATATTACGACGAGTCTAATACCTCCGTAAAAAACGCATCGATCATTGACCTCTACCAAGCAATCTATCAAATTTCGTCCGAACAAAAACTTCAACACGACACCACTAAAGGTTTCATTCTCTCTACTCCAGCCGAAATCTATTTCGATTACGCTAGTGGAGAATATATACAAAAACTTAAATATCTTTTAGAGGCTAAACATCTTACACCGTTAATTATCAATGGCGATGGCGGCAGGCCAGAATACACCAGTTCAGTTTATAATTTTACCCTCGATATGCATGGTCACTATTTTAGCAATGCTGCCAGTGAAAAATTCATCGATGAAAAATTAGAGTTAGTGGAGAATAAGCCAAAGACTCGTGCTCAAAATGGAGATATTCCAACCTATACTGTGACCTTCGACGGAAATAATTTCAGTATCACCAACACCTACACTGATCGACCCCTTCGTCTGCAACAAGATCCTGAGCATTATGCAACTAAATTTGTCGAATTCGAAGATTTAAGGCCAAAAATCGTCGAGCTTGAATTTAAAGGCCGTAAATGGCGTGCTGAAATCACCCCGCTTCCGACTAAAATTTCTGACCCAAATTATCACCATGAAACCAAACAGAAGCTACTGGTTATTGACGGTGTGGC
>CALIXG010000098.1 GCA_938046495.1 uncultured Candidatus Saccharibacteria bacterium
CGTTCTTATCGAGAAAATTACAAACTGCACGCTGGAGACTTGCATTAGATGAAGTATCGGGGCTATAAGCCACAGCCCAGTCAATCTGAATCGGTACACCAGTTTGCGTTTTAGTAACATCACCTTCCACTTTGGCCGTACGAACACATAAGTCGAAATACTTCGCTTTCTGAATAAAAGGAATGACGACTCGGCCACCGGCCCGCTTAATTGTGGGGTTACCCTCTTTGTCAGTAGCGCCGACTCCGGAAACGACTAGCGCTTCATTACCATTGGCGGTCTTAATCATTGCAAACAAGGCGATGATAATAACCAAGGTAATTATTGCGCCAATGATGATGGGGAAAAAATTTGTTACTTCCATACTACATACCTCCTTAGGATATTGAAATAATGTGGACTGAAACAAGACTAGGGTGAACACGTTAATTTTAAAACTCACAAAGATACTAAAGAACGCCACCCAATCAGTTATTTTTACAATATATATACAAATACGTCAATATGCACCCTGAATTAACATCTCCAGCGCAACACCTTAGGGATTTAGAATAGAAAGCTATCTCATAATAAGACTTAGCTACGTATTTTACGGACTATTGCAATATAATATGAGTATGATAATCTACGATTCATCTTCAGAAGCTGTTTTCGGTCCATGCAATCTTAAGCTCGATGCTAAACCAGATAAATGTCTCTTAATTTTCGATGATGAGATCTGGGATGATTATGTTTTGACGAATAAAAATCTTGCAACTTTTTCCGTCAAGAACACTTATGGTAGATTTTTTGACACCTACCGCTATCTTGAGATAAATGGAGAAAAAATTCTCTTAGTTTATCCCACGACTGGCGCAGCTGGAAGTGTTTGTGATATGGAACTTTTGATTGCTAGTGGTATAAAAAAGTTTGTTGCTTTCGGTACATGTGGCCGTCTAGACAAAAATATTGCAAAAAATACTATTATTCTTCCTACTTCTGCATACCGCGAGGAAGGGACTAGCTATCACTATCTGCCAGATTCAGATGAAATTAAAGTTGATTATTCACTTCTTCAAAAGGCAAGATCAGTTTTCGATAAAACTACTTTAACTGTAGTAGAAGGTAAAATCTGGACCACGGACGCCGTTTACCGTGAAACTTATGGTAAAGTAAAATTAATGCAAGAGCGTGGCTGCATCGGAGTAGATATGGAATTCTCCGCTCTGCTAGCACTAGCTAAATATCGAGACGTAAAATTCTTTCAATTTTTGATTGGTGATGATGCTGTGGGTGGCGAAATAGTTTCTCCACTTGAGCGAAATAATCAAGAAATTTTTAATACCACTATTTCTTTATTGCTCAATATTTAAAAATGATCGGTAACGAATACTATGAATTGACTCTTTAGGTGCAAAACTACCGAATAAGCCATAGTGTCTCCATATGTTGTCTTATTTGATATGGCCTAACTATTGACGTATCATATTTTTTATGTCAATATATTGATATATTTGTATAATAAGTATAAATACCGAATAAGCACATTAAAACATTTAGTTTTCAACATCACTTAGATGTTTTATTTTTGCTTTTTCGAAAAATAAAAAGGAGGATTACCATGGGTAATTACGAAAAAAATGCAGCAAATTCTTCACAACCAGAACAACCACGGATCTGTTGGAACTGGTATCTTGAATCATTGAATAATGATGAAGACTTAAACGACAAGATTCAGAAGCGACTTGGTATTTTTAGAAAACGTGGAACACCCGAAATGGATTTTCCCAAAGATACTGTAGTTAGATATTTCATATTTAGCGGCATAGATGTGGAGCCAGTGAAGAAGGAGTTTTTCCTAATCAAATTAGAGAAAGTTAAAATGCCAAAAGCTAAAAAAAGAAGACTCTTAATTGATTATTTTAATCAGATTCTTGAGGAAATTGATGGTGTTACCATGACGGTAATTGAGCGGGCGGCTAAGGATAAGGTTTACTGCGCCACTTCTAAGTCTGGTAAGAAATACTACCTGTACGAAGAATTTAATATCTACAATTATCCTGAAGATGACGAAGATGATGATGAAGAATATGATGATTAACTAAATGTTTACCGAACCCTGCCATGATGGCGGGGTTCTTTTTTGACAAAAAAATAGCCCCGATTGAGGTCGGGGTATTTTTTGATTTCGAGTTTTACTTAGAATTTTCCTGGACGAGGAAGTTCAAAGTTTTCTCGATAGTGAGACGGTTCTTGATGTCTTGACGGACATTAGGATTCTTCAAGCTTTCGAGAGCTTCTTTGGATTTTTTGTAAACTTCTTTGAGTTCATTAATCTTAGCTTCGACAATCTCGTCTTCGACTTCGATTTTTTGATCACGAGCGAGAATTTGGAGCACGAGAGAAGCCTTAACACGCTTTTCGGCGAGAGTTTTCACATCTTTCATCCATGATTCTTCGGTTTGACCGCTCTGCTTGAGGTAATCTTCAAGAGTGAAACCTTGAGCCTTGGCATTTTGTTCCATGTCTTGGCGAATAAAGCGAATCTGATCTTCGATAAGGATAGCAGGAGCTTCGACCTTGCTGGATTTCACGAGAGCTTCGACGAGGTCATCCTTGAACTTTTCGTCAGCCTTCACGCGGTTCTGTTCGGTGAGATTTTTCTCAATATCAGCCTTCAAAGCATCAAAAGTTTCAAATGGACCACATTTTTTGGCAAATTCATCATCGAGTTCTGGAAGCTTAAATTCATTAATCTGCTTGACTAGGACATTGAAGACAGTCTTCTTGCCGGCAAGATTTTCGGCGTGATAATCTTTAGGGAAAGTAAGTTCGAGATCGAAACGATCGCCGGTTTCGTGACCAACGATTCCCTCTTCAAAACCTGGAATAAAGGCATGAGAACCGAGTTTTAACTTGAAATCTTTGGCGGCACCACCTTCGAATTTTACGCCTCTGAGGGATCCTTCGAAGTCAATCACTACTTCGTCACCCATCTTAGCGGCACGTTTGACTGGAGCTTTTTCAGCATAAGCCTCACGCACGCGAGCTATCACATCCATCACGTCAGCTTCTTTAACCGCAATGTCTTCACGTTTGACCTTCAATTTCTTGAAGTCACCAAGTTTAATGTCTGGCAAAATATCAGCTTCAGCCTTGTATTCGAGGGTCTCATCAGGAACAAACTTGGTAATTTCCACGTTAGGAATCATCAATGGAGCCTTCTTGGCCTCAGAAAAAGCGAGCGGCACGGTGCGACGAACGGCAATGTCAGCAGTGGTAGAAGCAAGGTCATTAGGATTGATATGCTTTTCAGCAATTTCGGCAGGAACTTTACCTTTACGGAAGCCTTGAACATTAACTTCCTTAGCAAGACGAGCCACAGCCTGTTCTTTAGCAGTCTGCAAATCGTTCTTATCTAGAGTAACGGTAATTTCCACCTTGGTCTCAGATATATTCTTTGTAGTAACTTTCATGCCCTAATTATAACATATCGAGAGATAGTTATATTTACAACATTTGCTGTGGAAAACCATTAGCTTAATATTCAATAAAGCCAATCAGTGGAGCTTCACGTAGATGACGTACAAAATTGGTCAGTGTAGCCCCCTGTTTGACCCCTGGAGACATAATGCCGTCCGGGTCAAAAGTCTGGCGAAGCTGATGATAAAATTCCTTAATTTCCTGATCAGTCCGCGCGCTGGTAATTACACTTAAGGTGCGACCTTCGGCAAAACCACCAGAGAGCGAGCCACCGATCTCATAGACAATCTTGGCATACGACTGCAAGAAGAAGATGAGATTTTTGCGATTCAAAATATCGGTGAGGTCGAATTCCGGGCGAATGGAATAGAGGTCGGTGAGAAGCGAGCCAAAAACAGGTAGGTTTTGATGGAATTTTTGTTCAAGAGGCTGCAGATTACGCAGAAAATCTGGCAATTTTTCGGCTGGAATCGAAGTCTTATCGACGATGGCGAGTTTTTCTGCTGTATCGTGACTATTGAGGTATAATTTGAGGCCAAAATTAAAATTATTAAAATCGGCTTTGTATTTTTCCTGATCGACGTAGGACTTATCGGCCAAGGGACGTAATTTTTCAATCTCGCGGTCAATCTTTCTAATACGGAAGAAGTTTTCGGCAAAATCTAGATAGATATAAAATTTGGCGGTAGATTGAGCGGTGGCAGTATTCGACTCGAGCAATTTAGCCTTGCGACCAAGACTCTCGAGAGTCTTAAATATGCGCCCGTCATAAAGATTCATGGTGCGTGGTTCAAGCTCTTTGGCTTTTTCAGAAAAGGCGAGGGCTTGATTAATTGATGTAAATTCAAAAACATACTGACGAGTATGATATTGAATCGGCTGAACCTTCAAAATTACCTCTGTAATTACGCCGAGCGTACCCTGAGCGCCAAAGAAAATTGGTAACACATCGAACGGCTTATTTTCGCGATTTACTTCGGTGACCATGCGATAGCCGGAGCGATTATGGACGGATTCACGAATTTTGGCGATCACTGCCTGATTTTTCTCGGTCAAATCGTAGACCATAATATTGGTCTTGGCATTCTCATCGTCGATTTTTGCTTGAGCTAATTTAATACCGCGCTTAGTGAGGCTAGTGGATTGAAAAATTTCACCGTTTGGCAAGACTGCCTCAATGCGATCAGTAAAATAATAGATGCTACCGTATTTTTTGGCCGCTTCATCAATCAGGGCGGTAGAAATGAGACTGCCAATGGTTTGTTTTCGGGAAGCTACGATGGGTAATTCCAGACCAAACAGAGCTAGTGCGTCATTAAGTTCACCGAGAGTAATACCAGCTTTCACCCGGACTAGACTTTCACGCGTATCGATTTCTTCAATGGTATTGAATTTTTCCATGGAAATTAGGAGACCATCAGTCAAGTCAGCACCGGTAGTATCGAGACCGGCACCACGTATGCCAATCGGAAGTTTATAGCCTTTTTTGGCTAATTTGGCACTGAAGCGCAAGATGAATTGAATATCTTCGGCGGTTTTCGGGATGCAAAGAAAGCGTGGCATCATTTCCAGCACACTCATATCGCGTGAATAAGCTGCAAGAATCTCTGGCTTGTCCGTAACGAGACCAGAAATATGCGCATTCAAAAACTTCGCAAGTTTATTCATGACCACCCTTTTTCATTAGTATTATTTTAGCATAGGCTTTTTAATTTTTGTAGTTGAATTATTCAATAAATCTGGTTTGATTTTGGTGAATGAACTTTATTTTTGCCTGCCAACTACTATTTTAAGACCACAGAATTTTCACCGACTAATTCCTTTAAACCGGAGATTAATTCTGGGCTAGCCTCAATGCGGAATGGCATGCGGAGCGGTTTCTTGATTTCGCCGTCTTTGAGTACGAGAATAATTTCCGAAAAACCTGGCGATTCATCACAAAGTTCTCGAATCGAAGTGAGTGTGGCGGTATTTTGGGGATTTTCCACTAGGACGAAGAGCTTGAGACTGCGCGGATCGGCCTCTGGCGCGATGATGCGCTTCGGAGTTTCGGATTCTTCCGATGTGGTGGCGACTTTGGTTGCACCTGTAACATCAGACTTAGCATTCTCAGATTTTACGGAAGTAGATTTAGTGGAGGCAGATCTAGTGAGAGTAGTTTTCGCGGCTGCGGGCTTAGTTAATTTTGCATCGGCATCTGATTTAGTTTCGGAAGTTTTTTCACTGCTAGATTTTGGCTTTGAAATCGTGACAGTTGGAACATCAGTAGATTTTAACTTGGTAGTTTCTTCGCCAGCTGGTTTACGACGGCCGAATTCCTTTTTCGGGGCTTCCGCTGGATCAGCCAGACGCGTACCGGTGGACTCATAGGAAGAAAGTTTGTCATCAGAAAGAACGGAGATAGATTCGGCAATAATTTTTACATCCGAGGTGATGTTGCCGTCCTTATCTTTAGCATTAATTCGGCCAGTAACCTTAATCACATTATCAATCGCGAGACGGTCATTGTATTCCTCATAAGTTTTCGGGAAGACAAGGAATTCAAGCTCAGACGTCTTACTTTCGATTTTCACGAAGGCCATCTTGGTATTAGATTTCGTGAGAATGGTGCGAATATTGGTGATAATACCACCCACGATCACTTGCTTGCCGTCATTTTCCGGAGTGACCAGCGTGAAAGGATGGGTTTGCTCTTCGAAATAAGTATCGTATTTATCTAGTGGGTGTGCGGATAGATAGAGACCCATCAGATCACGCTCCCAGAGGAGTTGGTCTTTTTCGGAAATTTGGGTCGGAGAGGGCTGGATGACGGGCTCTGGAATTGAACCGGCGTCCCCCATCATCCCGAAGAGGTCGGTTTGACCAGAAGCCTTATCTTTTTGGACTTTGGCGCCATAGGCTTGGATATCTTCGAGATTAAATAAGAGGTCGGTGCGATTGTGGAAGCGGTCGAAAGCGCCGGTTTTAATAGCGGACTCCCAAGATTTTTTATTAAACTTGGAACCGTCGACGCGGGCGGCAAAATCACAGACCGACTTGAACGGACCGTTTTTATCACGTTCCGGAATGACGATTTCTTCGACCAAGGCCTTACCCATACTTTTAATCGCGGCTAGCCCGAAACGAATGGTGTTTTCTCCACCGACGATAGCGAAGTCAGAATAAGACTGATTAATGTCTGGACCTAAAACCTTAATACCCATACGCTTACATTCAGCAATCTCGATAGCCAAACGATCAGTCCAACGCATATCGGAAGTCATCAGTGCAGCCATGAAGGCGTCTGGATAATGCGCCTTGAGATAAGCCGTCCAATAAGCCACTAAAGCATAACACGCGGCGTGAGACTTGTTAAAACAGTAGTTAGCGAAGTCGAGCAGCTGCGACCAGAAAGTTTCCGCCTGCTCCTCAGTAGCCCCACCAACTTCTTGGGCACCCTTAATAAACTCCGGTTTCACCTTATTCATCAGATCCACCTTCTTTTTACCCACCGCCTTACGCAGAGTATCGGCCTGACCACCGGTAAATCCACACCACTCCTTAGAGATCTGCATGAACTGCTCTTGATAAATCAAAATACCGTAGGTAGACTTCAAGGCATTCTCGAGACCAGAGTGAAGATAGGTAATCGGTTCTTCCCCATGTTTACGACGAATAAAGGAATCAATAAACTGCATCGGGCCCGGACGATAAAGGGCCACCATAGCGATGATATCTTCAAAACTACTGGCGCGAAGGTCTTTCAAATAACGCTTCATACCGGCAGATTCCAGCTGGAAAACACCAGTGGTTTCGGCGCGTTGTAAAAGTTCATAAGATTTTTGATCATCGAGCGGAATACTGTAGAGGTCGACGTCATCGTGATAGACCTTACGAATCATACGCAAGGCATTATTAATCACAGAAAGGTTAGAAAGACCCAAAAAGTCCATCTTAAGAAGACCTAATTCCTCGACTTGAGTCGAAGGATATTGAGTAGCCAGTGGACCCTTCGCGGAAACTTCGAGTGGTAAGAATTTGACCAATTCATCCGGCGCAATCACCACACCACAGGCATGCACACCGTGAGAGCGAATAGTGCCCTCAAGCTTAGAAGCGTAATCAATTACGCGCTTAGCGACCGGGTTATGTTCATATTCATGTTTGAGATCGGGTGCGGTTTTGATGGCGTCAGTTAATTTGACATGGTGGCCCATCACCGGGTCTGGCACGAGTTTGGCGATACGGTCAGCCTCAGCATAGGGCACTTCAAGCACACGCGCCACGTCACGCACGGCGTTTTTGGCCATCATTTTACCAAAAGTCACAATGTTGGCCACGCGACCTTTACCATATTTTTCGGTACAATATTCAATCACCTCGTCGCGACGGGTGTCCTGGATATCGGTATCGATATCCGGCATGGAGACACGGTCTGGATTCAAGAAACGCTCGAAGAGAAGGCCATATTTCATCGGATCAAGCTCGGTAATACGCAAGGCATAAGCTAGAATGGAGCCAGCAGCCGACCCACGACCCGGGCCATAAATAATACGCTTGGTCTTACCCCACATAATGAAATCTTGCACGATCAAGAAGTAACCATTGTAGCCCATACGGTCGACGACGCTTAATTCATAATCGATACGTTCAAGAATTTCTGGAGATAATATTTTTCGACACTCTTCGACCGACCAATCTTGCACTTCTTCCTGAGTTTTACCACCATAGCGAAAAGCCAAGCCACGAAAAACCAACTTATCGAGATAAGTTTTATCGGTCTCACCTTCCGGCACGGGAAACTTCGGAATCAAGATGCGCCCGAGCTTCATATCAACATTACAGCGCTCGGCAATTTTGCGAGAGTTTTTGATAGCATCAGGATATTCCTTACCCCAACGATCAATAATTTCTTGTGGGGGAATGACGTGAAGTTGGAAGTCCTTCAAGGTCATACGATTTTGGTCGGAAAGATTGGCGGCTGTACCGATACAGAGGAGGATTTCGTGAGCGTCTTGATCTTCGTGCTTCAAATAGTGGCCATCACAGGTAACGACGAGCGGCAAACCGGTTTCCTTGGCGATTTGCTGCAAACCTTGATTGATGCGATCTTGCACCTCCCAGTGAGTCGGCGACTCTGGGTGACCGTGATCTTGCATTTCAAGGTAAAAACGATCCTTATAGACTTCTTTATACCAATCGACGAGTTTCCTGGCGCCATCCATGTCGCCATTTTTTAGGCGCACGGAAATTTCAGAGCTCGCGCAGCCTGAGAGACAAATAATCCCCTCGTTGTACTTTTCCATGATTTCATGGTCGATACGAGGTTTGTAATATTTACCGTTAATTTCTGCTTCGGTAGCGAGACGACAGAGGTTTTCAAAACCCTGGTCATTCATGGCGAGCAAGGTAATGTGATAACGCACCTTATCATGTGCGGGATCCTTATCGGTACGATTTCTAGCCGCCACATAGGCCTCGAGTCCGAGAATTGGCTTAATACCCGCAGATTGACCTTCCTTATAGAGCTCAATCAAGCTGGACATGGTACCGTGATCCGTAACAGCCACGGCTTGCATGCCGGTTTCTTTGACATACTTAATGAGATCTGGTACTTTAGTCAGACCATCAAGAAGTGAGTAATGCGTATGGTTATGCAGATGCACAAAATCCGCCGGAGCCAAAATATGGTCTGGTGAATCAATTTCTTCGCAAAACTTCAAAAAATCGTCGTTTTTCGCCTCGGTAGATGGAGAGGCCTCTGCAGGTGCCGACATTTACTCCTCAGTATCGTCGGTTAATTCTTCAGAAACTGCGTCTTCGATAGGCTCTACAACCTCATCTTCAACTTCAGCAGCTTTCTTTGCAAATTTTTGCTTAAATTTTCCAAAATTAGTTTTCTGTTCGTGATAAATCTTGCCTAGATTCTCTTTTTGATCGTGGTAGATTTTGCCACCTTTGGCCTTAATTTCAGCACGAGTTTCCTTGCCAGACTTGGGAGCAGAAAGAACCCCAGCAATCGCACCAAGAGCCATACCAAATATAGCACCGAGAACAAAATGACCAGTAGATTTTTTCATATTCCTCCTTTTTGTTAATATATTTATATTATATTACTTTGTCGACTTTTTTGCAGCAGTCTTTTTGGTAGAAGTACGAGGTTTAGTTGGATTAATAAAACTCATCAGCTTCTTAGCTAAAATATCTTTCACTAAACTTTTCGCAAGAGGACCTACCGAGGTCATATCCTTAATATTATCTGCCACATCATCAGCCTTTTCGGCGATGGATTGACCGGTTTGAACCATGATTTCAATTTCTGTGAGTAGGTGAATGAATTTAACCAAGAAAATAATGCCGACCACCAGAAAGACCAATAAAGTCATTGAAAGAATCGCTACTAAAATCCATTCTGCTGTATTCATATAAACCTTTCTGGTAACTATTTTAGCATAAGTTCGATGAAATAAAAAATATAACTGGAGCTACCAGTTATATTTTTTAGCCAAGCGGATTACGGGTTATGCTGCGATCTTCACGGATGGCATTTTACTTTGTATTGAAATTTAGATTTCGCGGATAAACTTCTTGATATCTTCGCCAAAATCTTCATACATGAAGTCATAGGCAAGCGAAGCAAGTGCATAATTCTTTGGATCACCAGTGGTCATCCAGCGACCTTTAGTTTTTTCGACGTAGACGTTGCCAGTTTCTGCCATCTTAGTAATGGCATCGACGGTCCAGAGCTCATTATCGAGACCAATATTCTTTGGATCAAGATGTTCAAAAACTTCTGGAGTCAAGAGATAGCGACCATAAGAGGTGAGATTAGATGGAGCCTGTTCAATAGCTGGCTTTTCGATAATATTTTCGAGAGTTTGAAGTTCTGCATCACGAAGTTTAATAATGCCGTACTTATTTAAGACTTCGCGTGGCATTTCTTGAGAAATAATGATGGCCTTAGCATCTTCGTGTTTCTTATATGATTCGATCAAGGTCTTAATGTCGGAATTGCCGAAAACTACATCGTCAGAATAAGCTACCACGAAAGCCTCATCGTCACGGATGTAAGGACGGGCGGAAGCAATTGGAGAACCGTTACCATATGGATAACTTTGATCTTGCTCAATGACGGTGATTTTTGGGAAATCCAAAACGCGCTGTACTGGAGCATAACGATCAAGCTTACCCTGAGAAGCGAGTTGTTTACGAATGCGATTAACCGAGTTATTAAAATAATCTTCGTAAATTCCCTTACCTTCTGGGGTAGCGACGATGATAATTTCCTTAATTCCCGCATCCACACATTCCTCCACCACGAGTTGCATGATTGGACGATTGCCGAGTGGCAACATGGCCTTAGGTACGGTTTTAGTAATTGGTAGATAGCGGCTAGCAAAGCCAGCGTCAGTAATAACAGCCTTGGTAGGTAACTTATATTTCATAATTTCTCCTTGAGTTTTAATTATACAAGATTGAAGCGTAATAGTCAAAGATTACAGGGGTGAATGAACTTAATAAATAAAAAATAGGGCACGTGGCCCTATTTCAAATTGACTTTATTTTTTAGAAACTTTCTTGGCAGTTGGTTTTTTGGTTTTCTTAGTAGCGGCTTTTTTAACTGACTTATGCGCAGTTTTTTCGCCAAGATTCTTTGACTTATAGACACGATCTGGCTTCACGGAGAGTTCCTTGACGGCAGCAATCTTTTTGGCATTTTTGATAGATTTAGCACGATTTTCTTCGCGTTTTTCACGAAGCTCGGTTTCGTATTCGTGTTTTTGTTCCTTATTATGGATGGCATAAATCAGATTAGAGATACCAAAAATCATCATGTAGGAACCGAAGTACTTAATAAATGGCAGATTACCGAGATGCCCCGCATTTACCACCACGATGCCGATAATACAACCGGAAATACCTGTTAGCACCCAAATAAAGCGATCCGTCAAATCATCCACGGAGCCGAGACCGATGAAAATCTCCAAAATACCGCGCGTAATGGTGTAGAGACCGATGATGGCGAGGTGCCAGATGGCATTCTGATCCTTGGCAAAGAGCATGGTGAAAGCCGTGGCGATTTCTAGTACGGCCATGAGAAGTGAAAGACCCCAAGTTTCTTTCAAATGTGTGCGAGTGAGGAGATTTAGCATTTCGATAATACCGAGACCGAGCAAGACCGTACCAGCAATCACAATAATTGCCTCGAGACTATTTAGATTAGTAAAGAGGGCGTACCAGCCGAAAAGAAGTGCCAACACACCCTGCAATGCGAAGATTAGCCAGTGGCTATCAATATATTTTCGCTTGATTGACATATAATTTTCCTTGTTAATTCTTATGCTTATTTTAGCATAAAAAAGAAAAATAATGCAGAGCTTACTGAAATAACACAAAAAACCTCGAATTCATTTTATAAATTCGAGGGGGCGCTGATTCGACTACAAATTCTAGACGTGACGTACTTTGCGGCGAAGAGTTTCAATAGGAAGAGTTTTAGTGTAATAAGAAATTTTATCCAAGACAAGATCTCTAGCTTCAAGGTATTTTAATTCTTCTACGCCAAATCCACGCTTAAAGACTGAGACACCATAGAAGCGATGCTTGGTGTCGTTTTCATCGACAATGCCCCAGAAATTATAGCGCTTAATGCCGCGCTTTCTGGCGTCACGCATAGCCTCCATATGAAGAAGCGGGGCGCCGGAATACTTAGTGCCAAGCTCTGAAGATACGCCATAATGATAAGATGCTTCATTGCCGTAGAAAATCATAAAGTTTTCGGCGAGAATCTCGCCACCTAGCTTCGCGATATAGAGTACCGCCTCGTCATTTTTAGCAAAAGCCGCAAATTGCTTGGTGAGAAAATCCTCAGAAAAAGCATAAAAGTCGTGGCGCTTAGCGGTTTGTAATTCAATTTGATAAAAATCATGAATCGCTTTCGGGTCGGAAGTTTTCTCGATGGTGATTTGATTT
>CALIXG010000099.1 GCA_938046495.1 uncultured Candidatus Saccharibacteria bacterium
TCATGGAGCTAGTATCATCTAGATAGAGTGGAATTTCACCCATTTCGCCAAGGGCGTCACCAATTTTAGCGAAGTCGTCATTGGAAATATTACCAGTACGGATACGCCAAGAATCGACGTTCGAGGTGGTGGAAATGATGCGGTCGACAATTTCGTTCTTCGCCATCTCCATAGAGAAGAAAAGCACACCACATTTGTTAATGCCAGCGATGTTGTAGGCCAGGTTTTGAGCGAAAGTGGTTTTACCCATGGCCGGGCGTGCACCGATAATGATGAGGTCGCCTTTTTGGAGGCCAGCGGTTTTGTTGTCAAGGTCACGAAAACCAGTCTTAAGACCACGGAGCGCGCCTTTATTTTTGCTGAGCATTTCCATGCGATCGTAGGCGTCTACTAGGAGGTCAGAAAGCGCAGTGTAGTCGGTCTTGGTATTATGGTCAGAAACGGCGAAGAGTTCTTTTTCGGCCTGTCCCAGCATGGCGCTAACTTCGTTGGCCGAGTCGTAAGCCTTGGTGGCGATTTCGGTACCAGCCTTAATCAGACGGCGACGGATCGAAGCTTGCTCAACGAGATTAGCGTAAGACAGGACGTTGGCGGCGGTCGGTACGGCCATGGTGAGACTGGAAATATAGGCTTCACCGCCGACTTCTTTGAGTAACTTCAAAGCTTTTAGCTCGGAGCGTAAAGTGATGAGATCGATTGGCTGGCTGCGTTCATAAAGATTCATCATGGCGCGGTAAATGTGGCCATGAATTTGATGATAAAAATCAATCGGTTTAAGCTTTTCAAGAACATCTGGGAAGGCGGTGCTATCGAGAAGAATGGAGCCGAGTAGGGATTTTTCGGCTTCAATATCTTGGGGTGGAATTTTGCCACCAAAAAGACTAGGGTCGTTTTGAGAAATGGTCGATTTTTGCGACCTTGGTTGAGCTGGTTCCGCCATATTACCTCCTAGAATGGACTATCTTCAAGTTCTTGTATGTTACCCATTATATCAGAAATTGCACTGAGTGAAACGTTGTCAGTTTTTGGTGCAGCTTCTAATTTGCCTGCACTAAACTGATTAAAATCGACGGCGGTACTCGGGGTTTTATGCTCGTCTGGATTCATGATGAAAATATTAAGACCATTAATGGCAGTTCTTAGTACCTCGAGGTTATTCTTACTGTTTAAAATGTTGAACCAAACTTTGGCGCTAGGGTAAATTTCTAATTGATTAGACTTATAGGCAAAATAGGATTTGTTGAGTGGAACGAAGAGAGTTTCGGCGATATTTTTAATATTTTCTAAGAAGCCCTTGGCGCTAAAATCACCGGAGCCGGAGACTACCGCTTCTGGGATGGTCATGGCTTCGGCCTGTATTTGTTGGTTTTGAATTTCCGTGCGTTCCTGGATTTTTTCGGTAAGTTTGGACTTAGAAATCTTCACTAGACGTTCGCGGATTTCGGGATTAATTGAAGGCTTGGCAGATTCTTCTGAGGCCACTGGAGCCGCTGGCGCTGCCGGGGCTACTGGAGTTGTTTGAGTTACTGGTGGTATCGGTTCGACGATAGGAGACTCCGCGGCTATGGAGGTTTCTGTGGTCGCTTGTGCGCTTACCGCCTCTGGTGTTTGGATAGTTATTGGGGGATTAGTGGCCTGAATCTGTGGAGCTGGAGGGGCGGAAATGGTAATCGGTGCAGCTTTGAAATGATCTAAAATCAAGGCGACAATGAGTTTGGCGCTAGCAAATTCGCCATTAACGGCGTAGAGCTTTTCGATGAGGTGAAGATTTTTGGCGGTAGGATTTTGCACGATGGCTTTGATAAGGCTTGTCGCGATTCCCTCGGCTTTGTTGCCTTGATTAATGAGTTCTTCGATGAGACTACGAATTTGGTCGATATTTTCTTGCTCGTAGCTTGCTAGCAATTCTTGAATGAGAACCTGCTTAGGTATACCCAAGGCGGAGGAAACTTCTTCGGTAGTAATCAAGGTGGATTTATCGGCGTGAAGATTACTTAATTGATCGAGAATCGATAAAGAATCACGAAATGAGCCGCCGCCCTGTTCGATGAGTAATGAAAGAGCGTCTTTTTCGATGTTGATCCCCTCTTTTTGGCAAATACCTTCGAGGAATGGTTGCATGATAGATTTATCGGCCAGCTTAAAATGAAAAATCTGTACGCGCGAAAGAATGGTGGCAGGGATTTTTTCTGGGTTGGTAGTGGCAAAAATAAAAACAATATGCTCTGGTGGTTCCTCGAGAATTTTCAGAAGTGCGTTAAAGGCATTTTTCGAGAGCATATGAATTTCGTCGATAATGTAAACCTTGTATTTGCCGGTGGTCGGGGCGAGCATGGCTTTGTCTCGTAATTCACGGATATTTTCGACCATAGTAAATACGGCGGCATCAATTTCGATAATGTCGACATAATTATCTTCCAGTTGGTAGTCGAAATGATTAATCTCGTGAGCAAAAATACGAGCTACCGAAGTTTTGCCGCAGCCTCTGGCGCCGACAAAAAGATAGCCGTGAGAAATTTTTTGATTAGTGAGTTGAGTTTGTAACTGACGAATCGTATCGTCTTGACCGACAACATCTGCGAGCTTAAGTGGACGGTATTTACGATAGAGGGCTTTCGTCATATTTAGAGCGACGCCTCGACGGCAGCCCAATTGGCGTCATCGTTGTTCGCTGGAATGACTACTGAAACCTGAGAACCTTCTTTGAGACGGAAATAGGTCACCGATGCATAAAGAATTTCGTATTCGCGACCATTAACTTCGACAAAATATTTGTCGTCATGGCGAATTAAAGTACCGATTACGGTCTTGCGCTCGACTGGTCCGATTTGCTTGTAGAGGAATTTACCTTCTTTTGTGATGGTGAGCTTCATAATGTCACCTTCGACAAGCTTGGATTTACTGGCGTAGTTGGCTGGAACTGGGTAGTTCTTGCCGTCTTGATCAATCATGATTTGACCATCAAAGACACCTTCGATAATCTTGCCTTCGTTATTACTAATGACTACTTCTCTCGGAGTAGTAATGGTTTCTCCGTCTCCGAGCATTGAAATCAAAAGTTCTTTGGCGGCGGCCAAATTGGTTTCTGCTTCTTGAATAAGAGAACGGAGTCGTTTTATTTGTTTTTCTGGTAATTCAGACATCACCTCGCATCCTGTCTGTTTAATAAATATCATTCTAATCGTACGGCCTTTTTAGGAAAATGTCAAGAAAGATAAGGTTAAAATTAGTGGACTTTATGAATAAAATATGTTAAAAAATGCTATTTTTCAAAAAAATCGTTTATGATAGAAGTATGATTAAAATTATTGCTGGTGGAAAGAAACATATTCCAGAGATTGTGGGTTTAATTTCGGAATACGAAAAGCGTTTGAAGAAGCCATTTGATATTAAATGGCAGTTTTTGGAGGAGAAAAAGCTCGAGGAATATTTAGCTAACTGGCCGTTCACTGGGCGAGAATTCATAATACTTTTGGATGAGCGTGGAGTGAATTTTAAGAATAGCCAAATTGCGGAAACTATGTCACGTGAGTTTAATTTTGGGAAAGAAATTGTCTTAATTATTGGCGGTGCGTATGGCGTGACGGAAGAAGTGAGAAAGAAATCCGATGTGGCCTGGAGTTTTTCGAATCTGGTCTTCCCTCATCAATTGATGCGTGTAATGTTGATAGAGCAAATTTATCGCACGCAAGAAATTTTACATGGCGGGAAGTATCATCACGAATAAATGTTAGTATTGATACACCCCACTTAGTTACCTTTGCTATTTTGATAAAATGTCTAGATAGTGAAGCGCTTGATTTTTTATACAAAATATTGTAGAATATTTTTGTTTTAATGTTAAGCTAAAAACATAGCTTTGTTCTTTAAGAAAGGTTGGTGACTAATATGCCAAGAAGTGCCGAATTGGACAGTTTATTTGCTCGTAAGCAGGAAGCTTTTGTGCGTAAGCAAGCCGCATTCCAGAAGTATATTGATGCAAAAAATCGTGCAAACGAAGCTCACGACAGGATGCAATTAGCGTGGGATCGAAGAGTTACTGCTCGAGAGGAGATGAACCGGGAATACAATAGCATGCAGCAGTCAAAAGGTAGTAGGGATGCTATCTGGGCTGATTTTAACCGAGTTCGTCAGGGAAATAGCTCGAGAATCGAGCAACTCCGCCAAGAAGCTGATATGGAGCATGAAATGATGAAAAATTGTTTCGATAGCGCTAGTGCAGCTTACTCATATGGTAATAAGGCGGATGCTCCAATGTATTCCAGTGAAGGGCATGCGCATAAGGAACGGCGAGATTATTTGAATGCTGAGGTCGGAAGACTTATTCAGGAAATTAATAGCGCCAAGTCTAATGCTAAATGGCAAACATCCAGCTCACATAGCAACTCATTTCAGTGCGCTAAAAGTAATTTCGATAATGCCAAAATGATGCACGAATCTGCTGAGGCTGAATTTAAAAGCGCCAAGGCGGAGAGAGATGTTTACAAGACTGAATTTGATTCTGCCCAAGCGGAATTTGAGCGGCTAAAGGATGCGTGCCAAAGAAAGTTTGATGAGATTAAGGCAAATAATCGAAAAGAGCGAGAGCGTATTTTAGATAAGGCGGGAGTTGGCTATCTGAATAGGCAAGACGCTAAAATCGTCAAGAAAGCTGATGGAACTACGCAAGTTTATCATGGCGGTCTCGGCTCTGGTGATGGTTTTGGTCATGGCCATGTTGCACTTGATCAGTCTGGAAAGAGGACTTATAGCCGTGATGCTTTTGAAAAACATGGCAGCCAAAATTATACAGATCGAAAGAATGGTGAAAGGAAGTCGAACGGCGGATGGACTGAGCTTAGTACTGGAACAATTTTTGACAGTGCTGGAAATGGACATAACGTGATGTTCCGTCAGGGATTGGGTAAAAATGAAGGTCAGACTTTAATAAGGGACTATCATGGATTTGAATCGAAAAATTATTTCGATAAAAAAGGAAGCCATAACCATTATGGCAATAGTGATAAAAGTCTCTATCCAAATGAGCCTGACCGTATAGAAGATAGCTCCAAGCATAGAAACGATAATGCATACACTGGTCCAGGTCATTAATCTAATTAGCACATACCGACCATTTAAGTGGTCGGTATTTTTATGCAAGCCATTTCATTGACTTTAGATAATCTAGAAAATCTTCGACCCCAGAAGCCATCTCTTCTGGGTGAACAATATAATATTCCAGATTATCACTCTTTTCATTGACTGCCATATATGCATAAAAAGATAGTTCACAATATTTTTCATTCTTTTCAGAGAAATCGTCAATAATACCAAATTCGTTATTAATAAAATTTGTATAATTTTCAACTTCTTTGTATAGGGTATCTAGTTGGGCTGTCGTCTTGGCTAAGTTGATTTTATTTGCCAGATTTTTACCTTGCTTGATTGTCGATTCAATTACATCATTATTCATTAATTTTCAGTATATCATCTTTTAGAAAAATATCTTAAGATACGATTCATTATATTATATCCTTAATGAATCTGGTCATGACTAGCCTTTTATAAAAATGATATAAGTAAAAATTTGAATAGTAATAGTAGATCTTGCGTAAATATGTTAGCTGTGGTTTGCATTTTTCTCTTCTCTCTGATATAATGTAGGAAGTTACCAAAGACAGCGACGGAGTAATCTTAATAAAGTCGCCGAGGAAAATCTTCTAATTAATTTTTCTGGTAACGAAAATTAAAAATTCGTAAACTTTTTAATAAAAAATTTAACAATCAAGGGAACTTTTTATGGCAATTTCCAAAGATAAAAAGAATACATTGGTTGCAGATTTAACTAAGCTTTTATCAGAAGCTAAACTAACTGCTTATGCAAACTACCAAGGTTTGTCTGTAGCTGAGCTCGAAGAGTTACGTCACAGTGCTCGTGAGCAGGGTGTGAAAATCAAAATCGTAAAGAACCGCTTGGTTCGCGTTGCGATGAATGAAATCGCTGTCTATAAAGACACCGACACTACTCATCTCACTGGTCAATTAGTTTACGCTATTTCTGATACCGACGAAATCGCTCCTGCTAAGATTTTGGCAGAGTTTGGTAAGACCCACAAAGCTTTCGAACTTTTGGGTGGTTTTTCTGAAACTGGTAACGCCTTGGATACCGCAGAGATTAATGCTCTTGCAGCTCTTCCTTCCAAGAACGAATTGGTCGCCCAGGTGGTGGCTCAATTGCTTTCCCCAGTCAACGATTCCATCTCAGCTCTCGCTGGTGGTCTTTCCGGAATTGTTTCTGGCTTAGAAAACAAGTAACAAGTGTACTATTAATAACAAATTTAATTTTTCGAAAGGTCTAATATGGCTGATATTAAAAAACTTGCTGAAGAATTAGTAAATCTTACTGTTCTTGAAGTAAACGAACTCAAAAATACTCTCAAAGATGAATACGGTATTGAACCAGCTGCTGCTGCTGTTGCTGTTGCTGCTGCTCCTGCCGCTGCTGCCGAAGAAGAAGGCAAATCTGAATTTAACGTCGTCCTTAAGGACGCTGGCGCTCAAAAGATCGCTGTAATCAAGGCTGTTAAAGAAGCTACCGGTCTTGGTCTTGGTGAAGCTAAAGCCCTCGTTGATGGTGCTCCTTCAACCGTAAAAGAAAACGTCAAGAAAGACGAAGCTGAAGCTTTGAAGAAAACTCTCGAAGAAGCTGGTGCTGTCATCGAATTAGCTTAATTAAAACTCTGAAGTTTACGAATTTATCGAAAATATCCTCACCTATGGTGAGGATATTTTTTAGGCTTACTTCTTGAGGATGAGTGAATGAGTGATTTTTGTTACGTATTTTTATAGAAGATAAAAACCCCAGATTGCGTGGGGTATTTTGTATCTATGACTTCTTGGTAAAGGCACCTGGCTTCCCTGGTGCGTCGATACGGGCATATTCTATGCCACCATCGTATGCGGAGGTTCCGAGTGCACCTTGGGCATAACAATGAGAGAATATGTCTTCATGCTTTGTAACTTTGGTGGTAACGAAGCTATCTGAGGCGTATATAGTATTAAGGTGCTCGGTCCAGTAGAACATACGACTCATATCCTCGACATTACGAGTGTCCCAACCAGTGAGATCAATTACTTCAAGCCATTTACTCTCATTAAAAATGTCACTCATGTTCACTACGTTACTAACATTAAGTCTGGTAAGATCAATATGCTCGTCTTGAGTCCAAGACTTACTAAACATGCTTTGCATATTTTTTACATTTGAAGTATCGAAAGCGATTTTGACTGGCGCAAAATCAAAACCATCGTAAGCAAACATACCTTCTATATTTTCTACTCTTGAAGTGTCGAGCCCGGTGAGATCCATTCTGGTGATGTACTGACCAAGTCCACTAAACATATAGCCTAGATCAGTGAGTGAGTGAGTATTCATTTTGGGGAAGACGACCTGGTCCAGATAGTGATTGTCTCTATAAAGGCTTCGAAGCGAGGTAAGGTATGGAGCTTCAACCGTATGATCTGGCCAAATAATTTGCTTGGCGGAATATTTATCGTCATCAAGACTAATGTCACGTGGTTCTAGACCGATAAACATTTCCTCCATGGTGGTGACACTATCAAATGCCATATTAGAAATATCGAGTAATGGCACCTTGAATCCGCCAAACATATCTTTCATATTAGAAATATGATGAGTTTTGAAAGTAGCTGGGATGACAGCATTTTGGCTAGAGGTTGTGCGATAAAACATATATGAAGCATCAGTGATGTTTTCAGATTTAATCTGGTTAATAAAATCTTTAAGATCTAGTGATAGGGTATTTGCAAACATGTGATTAGTGTCAGTTGCACTATCTAGTTTGATTTTATCACTGTTTTCTAACGTAGTCAGACGAAGATTGTCGGCGAGGAATGAACTAAAATCGGTTATGGATGCGGTATTAAAAACGTTTGGCAGTACGATTTTTAGTACCTGAGGAAGATTCTTAAACATGTGGGTGATAGTTTCTAGAGGCCCGGTGGAGATATTATGTAAATCTATTTCTGTAAGATAAGGGCAATCCTGAAACATCTCCGACATATTAATAATATGGTTGCCACCCATGGGGGCTGGATTAAGATTGATTTTCTCGAAATTTGTTTTATAGAACATCTGAGAGAGGTTTTCGGCAGAAGCGAATGAAAGCTTCGGTAATTTTAGTATTATAGGAGTGCTTTCGTATCCACTTTCCTTAAAGAAATTACTGAAGTTGGTCGTCTCGGCAAAAGTGGCACTAGATAAAATGAATTCGGTAAGAGGGATTTTTTCAAACATGGAGCTAGCGTCGGTAGATTTTGCAAAAGTCGCCTTATTTAGATTTATTGATGTGGATTTGGTATTCATGAACATGGCGTGAGTATCGGTGGTTTCACCAAAGATTGCATTCGGAAGCTGGATGTATGCAGAGCTTGGAGTGTCTTTAAACATATTTGCAGTATTTTTGGTCTTAGCGAATGTGGCATTATTAAGGATAACCAGACTTAGGCTACTTCCTTCGAACATGGACTGGGTATTTTCGACTTCACCGATAACCCAATCGGAGAAATTAACATCATATAAATTTTTAGTGTTTCGAAAAGCATTGGCTAGATTCTTTGCACGATTAACGATATTGGCGATTCCACTAGCTGTATAGAGTGTTGAATTTTCAAAAAGTGATTCAGCGTTTTCAATGGGAGAATCTTTAAGATATTCGAAGAGATTGGAGACTTCGAATTTATTATTACTAATCCAACCAATAGTGTTATGAAAGAGATGATCTAGATTTTTGACCTTTTTAAAATTGAGTGTGGACTTACTGCGTCCATCGGCGAAGTTAAAACCCGCCATATTACTTACCCCGCCGAGACCAGCATACATATAAGAGAGATCTTCTGGAAAGATTAATTCGGTGGCATTACTCCAGATACATAGATCATCCCAGCTGTTTCGATAGCCACCAAGATAAACCTCTACATCAGAATCTGGCACGGAGATAATGGCGGTGCGTTCTAGGGTAATTTCAGAACTACATTTATTTCTACCTACGGTAATATTGAGGTTCGGCCATGGGTTGTCTGGTGTAGTATTGAGAGGATCATCAAGATAGCTCGCATCGGTGATACCCACGGCTTTTTTGATAGCTTTATTAATTTCGATGCCACTGACTAATTCGACAGCAGCTTGATCTTCGGCAAGGAGGGTAAAAATTAAATTACGATGATATTTACCAGGCGTGGCGGAAGACTCAAGCTGGAAACCGAGATTAAATTTAACGTGGTCGGCGGCGGTAAGTTCAGTTTTAACCCGCTTAATTTGGGTTGGGTTACTGAGGGCTGGAATATAGTTATAGATTTTATTATCGCTGGCTTCTAGATTGTAGCCGTATTGATTATGCATATCATCCGAAAGTTTGTAGTCTGTGCCGCCGACGGAAGGGATAGAAAAAGTATTCTTAGGGTCACTGCTCACCAACGCAGTATCGTCAGCATCGCTACTGAATAATAATTTGTAGCCAAAAGGGCTGTTAGTATTGACATTGATATCAACGGTTTTAGAATACTCTAACTTACTGCTATTAAGAAAATCAGGCTCAATTTTAACTTCGCCGACCATGCCTAGTGAGGCGGTAGTGGCAGCATGGGTGCTTTTGAAGTGCAGCAAGCAAAATAAAGTACTGACTAAAAAGATTGATAATATAGTAAAAACCGACCTATCACTTACGGCCTGTCCATTTCCTCGCTTTGACACGGTTTTTCTCTCCCACTTATATTATTTATCTATTCCTAATAGATAAATCTATGTTTGTACATCTAATTTGATTTTAGCATAAATGGAATAAAATGGCGGAAGAAAATTGAAGATTTTTTATGAGCTTGTGGAAAACAAAAATAAGCACCACTATGGATGCTTATTTTTAATTCAAGAGCTTAGTTGTAGATATTTTCTACAGCGATGGAAGGACCCATGGTGGTAGAAATGAAGATACTCTTGATGTATTGACCCTTGATAGAAGCTGGCTTCATAGATTTCAAAGAATCCATGAAGACGGCAGCATTCTCATTAAGTTGGTCGAGGGTGAAATTGGTTTTACCGACACCGATGTGGACGATGGCTTGCTTGTCGACACGGTATTCGACCTTACCAGCCTTAGATTCCTTGACGGCTTTCTCGATATCGAGGGTGACGGTACCAGCCTTTGGATTTGGCATCAAACCTTTAGGGCCGAGCAAGCGAGCGAACTTACCAAGTTTTGGCATGTAAGCTGGGGTAGAAATGAGAACGTCGAAATTGATGATTCCCTTTTCAAGTTGTTTGATGAATTCGGCATCTTCAGCAATGTCAGCACCAGCGGCCTTAGCTTTTTTGCATTCATCTTCTGGGGCGAAGACAGCGACGCGAACAGTCTTACCGTTACCGTTTGGAAGAACGATGGTGGTACGAATGTTTTGGTCGGCTTGACGTGGATCGACACCGAGACGAGCGTGAATTTCGACGGTAGCGTCAAACTTAGCTGGGTTGGTTTCGACGGCAAGCTTGATAGCATCGGTGAGGCTGTAGGCCTTGGTCTTGTCGATATTCTTATAAGCGGCTTGGTATTTTTTACCACGGCGTTCAAGAACTGGACGAGTGACTGGCTTGGCACCCTTTGGTTTCTCCTCTAGGGCCTCTTGCTTGTGCTCTTCGGCACGAGCTTTGCGCTCTTCTTCAGCCTTAACTTCTTCGATGTGCTTCTTAGATTTTTTACCAGATTTGGCAAATTTCTCTTGCGTCTCAACAGTTTCGACTGGAGTTTGGTTTAATTCTTCAGTAGATTTGATTTGTTCTTCTGACATTTGATTTCTTTCTGTGGTAATAACGAGCGAACTCTCCCACGGTTAATTAATTTTAATCAATTATTCGGCGATGGTGACACCCATAGAGCGAGCAGTACCAGCGACAGTCTTGATAGCTCCTTCAAGATCGACAGCGTTCATTTGCTTCATCTTGATGTTAGCGATTTTCTCAAGTTGTTCACGGGTGATGGAACCAACTTTTTCGGTGTTTGGACGACCAGAACCTTTTTGAAGTTTTAATTCTTCACGAATTAAATCGTCAACTGGTTGACCGAGACAAACCCAATCGAAAGTGCGATCATCGAAAACTCGGATGTGAACGATAACGTTCTTGCCAGCGAATTCTTTGGTTTTGTCGTTGAATGGATTAATGAAATCCATCATGTTAAGTCCCCATTGACCCAAGGTTGAACCAACTGGAGGACCTGCGGTGGCTTTACCACCAGGGATGCGTAACTTTAAGTTACCAATTACTTTTTTTGCCATAATATATTTACTCCTAATTAGAGCGCGTAACGGATATATTTTAACATATTTCTTTAAAAAATACTAGGAAAAAGTGTCAGATGACTACTACCCTCGAGCAAGAAAAAACCACCGATGTTCTGGTGGTTTATTTCTAAGGTACGATAAATTTTAGGCACCGTGGCGAAATTGATGAATAATCTCGCGGCCACTGGCGATTTTCTGTTCATACTCTGGAGTAATTTCCTGAATGCCTTCATCGCACTTAGCAAGAAGATCAACCAGTTCCATAGTACGCTGGATGTCACCAGTGTGTCCGTCATAAAAGTCCTTGAGCTGAAGCTCGAATTCATGACGAAAATCTCTGGGTAATCCGGTACGAAAATCGGTGGTGCGCTGCCAATCGGTATAAGGTAACATGTGGGCATAAATCGTTGCCACAACGTACTTAATCGTAGTTTGACTAGCGGTACCGCGTAGCCAGTATTTCGCAATCAGCGCAGAGATGGCTGCATGGTTATAGAAACATACTTGACCAACCTTATTGGTGGCGGAAGTATATTTTTTACCTAAATCATGCATAACTGCTAACTGAGTTGCTAGTGTGCCGCTGAGGCCAGCATCGAATAGGTTTTTTGCAACCAAGGCGATGTGGTCTTTCAGACTTTCCTGATGATACTTGGAAGTTTGGGTACCAATGGGACCCACCACTTCTTCGATATGATCTGGAATAGCGGCGCCCTGGATGAACGGATAGAGATATAGCTTTTCTCCGTTATCCGTACCTACTTCGTCGTAAATACTACGAAATAGGAGGTCCGGTAGGTTAAAGAAGTTATACGCTTCTTCGAGATTATCTGGGCGAATTACGCAAATCGCATACAGTTTTAATCTCTGATCTTCCGGTATTTCCGTAAAATCTTCAACACTGGAGTGCCAAATCCTCATTAATGAGGTCTTGCCAAAATACTTCGTTAATGTTTTGTTCATATAATCCCCTCCTAAATAAACACCAAAACGACATCTATATTATAGCATTTTTAACCTAAAAAGTCAAAAATAGAACTAAGTTAACATCTCAAGTGCAACACTAACCA
>CALIXG010000100.1 GCA_938046495.1 uncultured Candidatus Saccharibacteria bacterium
GCGCCAGCACTAGAAAAAATTTACGTCGAAGAGGATTTTGACATTACCGCCACTAAAGATCATTCTGTAGCCTTCAATCCGGCTTATAATAAATATATTTTCACCAATCAAACCTTGCTACGTGGTGGAAATGGTGGCTACTGGACCAACCCAGCCGATGCTAACCTCGATGGTTTGCGCATCGATCAGCCAGGACGCAAGGGTTACTTCACTTTGAAGACTCCATGAATTTAAGAAGCTAAGAGAATGAACTTTATGATTAAACAAATTACAAAGACATTTAAAACGCAAATAACCCAAAGTATTTACTTAATTCTATTAGTAGCACTTAGTTTTAGTGTTTTTCTTTTGACTAAAAATACTACGGCCTTACGTGTGCCGGCACTGGCCGTTTCCATTGATTCGACCCCACGTTTTAATGGTACTGAGATTATTAACTCCGCTACCCAAACCGCCGAGTATTCCATGGATGTTCGGGTATATTCTGATAACACTACGGGCTATCAAGCAACTATGAGTACACAAAATAATGAAACTGCTATGACTAGTGTTACCAGTACTGACCGCATCGAATCCATTAATCAGAATTCACCTCTAGTCGATTTTCCGAGCAACACTTGGGGTGTCAGATTGGGTAGTTTCGGTAATTTTGTTCCTGTTCCGCCAGCCTCTAATCCAATGGTACTTGCCATATTAGGCTCCAAGTCCATATCAAATACAGATCTGTACCAGGTAACAGTGGGACTGAAGCTTGCCTCGAACCTCTCTAGTGGCCAATATACTAATAGTCTCGTAGTTTCCGTGGTCACACATGATTATCCACCTAGAGCCTTGGCTCAGTCGGGCCTCACCTGGCGTTCTGCGATGAATGAGACTGCAGGTGGACTTAATCGAGTCAAACATTTTGCTAGAAGTACATTACCACCAAATCCAGGAGACGGTGCAGTTCATCTCGAAGATGATGGTACTTCGGATACCGAAATTCTTGGTTGGTTCGATCCCGCCAGTGAAACCTTTTATTATTATACTGAGGCTGATAAGGTAGAGCTTCATAGTGACAGCTCAAATATGTTCCTAGACCTGGTTAACCTAGCTGATATTGATCTTTCAGGTTTTGATACGCGGGGTGTGACTAATATGCAGAATATGTTTAGAAATATTGCGGTAACCGGCTTAGATCTTTCTGGTTTTCAGAC
>CALIXG010000101.1 GCA_938046495.1 uncultured Candidatus Saccharibacteria bacterium
TTTATGTCGCGCTCACTCGCGCCAAAAAGCAGGTGATACTTTTGACTGTTGATGGCAAGGAGTCGAGTTTTATCAAAGAGCTGCGCCGAAAGTTTCGTGAGGATTTTACCACCTACTATCTTTCGCATTTTGAGAAATATCTCAATCTAGAATAAATTATTACTCTAAATTGATAGTCGAAAGAAAAAGACTTTTTCGCAAAAATTTCAGGTAGACTACAGTAGTTATTTCTTCGGCTTAGTGATCGAATTGATTTTGTTGCCGATATTTTCTTGGGTTTTTTGAATATTCTTCATTGCCGCTTTGGTCATGTGGCGTTTGAATCTAGCCGCACGTGAATAATACTCGAGGATTAGCTTTTTAATTTCGGAAGTTAAGTCAATTTTGGTTGAACCAAATTTGGCGCTGAATTTGTCACGTAATTCCAAAGTGGCTACTGTAGTAAAAATAATATCAATTACTAAAACTACTAACAGTACAGCATTTATTGATTCAATCATTGGCCAGGAAAGTGGTGAAATCAAGTGTAAAATGAACGGATGTAAGCCGTATTTAATTGCCATCCCACCCAGACCGAAACCAAGAGAAGTCTCGAGTGAAACGCGGCCGTTTAGGTTAAAACGTGTGGTTTCTGAGTAGTCCCACCAACGCACCCGGAAGATTTTTTCCATGACTACGCTAGTAATATATTCAATCACCGTACAGATTAGGGTGAAAATAAAAAATTCAATATACCATTCGAAATGAATCTCTTGTGTCAGGATTAAAAATGAGACCATTCCCACACCGTAAATTGGGCAAATTGGTCCGAAAAGAAACCCACGGTTTTGCAGTTTGCGCTGTTCGATGCTGGTCCAAATACATTCGAAGACCCAGCCGATAAAAGAATAGATAATGAACATCAAAAACCAGAAGCTTACAAACCTGAATTCTTCATGAATTTCAAACATTACTTATCTATTTTAACATGGGAGACCGGGATTTGTTTATGTTAAAATAAAAGTAATGATTTAGCTATTTTGAATTTTAAACCATTGTTAAACTTAATAAAAACAAGGAGAAAAAATGTTAATTTCCGAAAATGTTCCGATTAAAAATCTTGTCACCATGCGTATTGGTGGTCCAGCCAAATATGTTATCGAAATCAAGTCTAAAGATGAAATTCCTGAAGCCTATCAATTCGCTGCTGAAAAAAATCTTCCAGTCACCATTCTTGGTAATGGCGCTAATACCTTCGCCACCGACGAAGGCTACCAAGGTGTGATTTTGCTCGATCGTATTCTCGGCATCTCACAACTTTCCCCTGAGGAAATCGAAGCCGCTTATGGCACCGAAGTAAAAGCCGAAGCTGAAAAAGAAGGCTATGGTTATTTCCGTGCTAATGGTGGTGAAATCTGGGATTCCTTAGTCAATTTTACTGCTGCCCTTGGTTATTCTGGTATCGAAGCAATGGCTGGTATTCCAGGTACCGCTGGTGCCTCTCCAGTTCAGAATATCGGTGCCTATGGCCAGGAAGTTACTCAGGTGATTGTTTCTGCTGATGTTTACGACCTACAGGAAAAAACTTTTAAGACCATTCTCGCTGAAGACATGAAGATGAGCTATCGTAAATCTATCTTTAATTCCGGTAAAAGTGTTGGCCGCTACTTTATCTATTCGATTGTGATTCGTTTGAAAAAAGGTCAACTCAATCCACCATTCTACCGCTCCTTGCAAGCTTATGTGGATGAACATCAAGAGACTGATTTTTCACCAACCAACATCGCTCGTATGGTTCGCGAAGTGAGAAACTCTAAGCTTCCAGATCCAGAAAAAATCGCCAGCGCCGGTAGCTTCTTCAAGAATATCTATCTCACCGATGAGGAGGCTGATGCCGCCGAGGCTCGCGGTATTGAAGTTTGGCGCAACGCCAAAGAAGTCGGTCCAGATTCTCCTGAAAAACGTACTAACCTCGTCAACTCTGGCTGGCTTCTCGAGCATGCCGGGCTTAAAGGTCAGGTCTTCCATGGCATGAAAGTTAGTGAAAAAGCGGCCCTAATCTTGATTAATGAATCTGCCGAAACTTATGCTGATCTCGCCGCCGCCCGTGCTGAAATCGCAAAAATTGTCTTCGATAAATTCGGCTTAATGATCGAACAAGAACCGGACGAAATTAAGTAAGGAGCCCCATGGTCAAAGAATTAAACGGTCGTGAATTGGTTGGATTTATTAAGGAACGTCAAGCTCATCAGGTAAAGGCCCTCCGTTCGCGTAAAATCCATCCGAAATTAGTCATTATTCGTGATTCAAATAATCCCGTCATCGAAAAATACGTCAGTCTGAAGAAAGCCTACGGGGAAGATATCGAGATTGAGGTGATTGATCAGGTGGTAAATCCTACCAAGGAATCTATTCAATCTGCCATCGAATCTGCCAATCAGGATAGTACTGTTTCTTCGATAATTTTACAGCTTCCTTTGCAAAATCCGGAGTGGACCGAGGAGCTGGTCTCCCTGATCGCTCCCGAAAAAGACGTCGATGGTTTGACCGGTAAAAGTCGTTTCGATAGTGCTACGGCTACGGCCATTAACTGGCTGCTCACTGGTTACGGTATCGAACTGAATAATAAATCTATCGCCATTGTCGGTCGTGGCCGCTTGGTGGGTGAACCGCTCATTCGCATGTTTACGAATTCCAATCTTCGCGTTTCAGTTTTTCATCGTGGTTCAGATTTTTCTGAACTTAAAAATCACGATGTCATTATCACCGCTACAGGTAATCCTCACCTCATTACTTCTGAAATGGTTCGCGAAGGCGCCGTAATTGTCGATGCTGGTACCGCTAGCGAAGGTGGAGTGATTCTCGGTGATATCAATGATGAAATTCGCGCACGTACTGATATTTCCGCTATTACTCCTAAAATTGGTGGCGTAGGCCCACTCACTATTGGCGTCCTATTCGAAAATGTCCTGGCCTCTGCTGCCGAAAATCAAACACATTAATTAAAAAACTTAAAAAGGGTGAGTCATGCAAGCAAAATCAAAGAAAAATTATACCGGTCCAGTCGTTCTCGTGGTGATGGATGGAGTGGGTATCCGTCAAGAAATCGAAGGCAACGCCGTGGCGCTAGCCTATACGGAATTTTTGCATCAATTAGAACAGAATTATCCGAAATTAGCTCTCCAAGCTTCCGGTGAGGCGGTGGGCATTTTGGCTGGTCAAATGGGGAATTCCGAAGTTGGTCATAACGCTCTCGGTGGTGGTCAAATTATTAAGCAGGGTATCGCTAAAATCAACCAAGCTTTTGCCACTGGAGAGATCTGGCAATCCAGCGCTTGGCAGGGGGCTATCGAAAATCTCAAAACCCACCAGTCCACCCTCCATTTTTCCGGAATTTTCTCTGATGGTGGCGTACATAGTGAGTTGTCTCATCTATTTGCCATGCTAAGACGCGCTGCCGAATCAGGCGTCAAAACCATGCGTGTACACGCGGTCTTCGATGGTCGCGATGTGGCTCCGCAGTCAGCTGAAAAATATCTCGCTATGTTCAATCAAGCGGTCGCAAAAATCAAAGCCGAGTTCGACGTCGATATTCAAATCGCCTCTGGCGGTGGTCGCATGGTCTTCATTGCTGATCGTTATCAAACCGATTGGACCATAGTTGAACGTGGTTGGCAGGCCTTAGTCTATGGGCAGGCTGAGCATTACTTTAACTCTGCCGATGCAGCAATTCAGCATTTTCGTGAAACTGAACCTAGCCTTCAAGACCAGTATCTTCCAGCTTTCGTGGTGACGGATGAGGCAAAGCATCCGATTGGTCTAGTTCAGTCACACGACAGTTTTATCTACTTTGATTTTCGTGCCGACCGCGCCCTTGAGATTGCCGAAGCTTTTTGCCTCGATGATTTTCAAGGCTTCAACCGTGGCACCGAGCAGAATCAGAAACTTCCAGTTTATTTTGCCAGTCTCACTGAGTATGATGTGGACCGTCATTTTCCGGAACATACTTTAGTCGAGCCGGTCGAAATTAAACATACCTTACACGAATATTTGGCTACCAAAAATCTCACTCAGCTCGCCTGTTCCGAAACTGCCAAATTTGGTCATATTACCTACTATTTTAATGGCAATAGTTACGAACCACTGCCGGGCGAAGAATTTCTTGAAATTAAATCTGATACGCGTCCCTACGACGAGCGTCCTTGGATGAAGTCCGCGGAAATTACCGACGCCGTTATCGAAAAAATGGCTAATTTTGATTTTGTTCGAATTAATTTTGCCGGTGGTGATATGGTGGGGCACTTCGGTGAGCTTGAGCCGACCGTGATTGCTATGGAGGCTATAGATTTACAACTTCAGCGTCTCGCCAAAAAGGTTGATGAACTAGGCGGCATGATGTTGATTACCGCCGATCATGGTAATGCCGAGGAACTTTTTGATACCACTACCCACCAAGCCAAGACCTCGCACACCACCAATCTCGTTCCTTGTTACTTCTATGATAATACCGAGTTTAGCCAACATTATCAGTTAAAAAACGTACCTGACGCCGGCCTAACTAACATCGCTGCTACTGTCGCTGACTTCTTAATTAGCGAACACTCTGAGTATTGGCGCGACTCTTTGATTGAGCTAAAATAGTCGTCCCTAGTCGACCACTGAGTAAAATATGGTATAATTCAGAAAAGGAGAAAAAATGCAGAAAATTACCAAAGCCATTATTCCTGTGGCCGGATGGGGTACCCGTCGTCTACCGATTACTAAAGTTATTGAAAAATCCATGTTACCAGTTGGCAACCGTCCACTTGTCGACTACTCTGTGCAAGAACTCATTGAAGCCGGCGTTACTGATATCTATATGGTAGTTAGCAATACTGAACCTTGCCAAGTTCGTGAATTCTACTCGGATAATATTGTATTAAATGATTATTTGATTTCTCGCGGTAAGGCTGATCGCGTCGCTCTCACCAAGACTCTTCCAGAACACGTTAAAATTCATTACATCGCTCAAGACGCCAATAGTAAATACGGTACTGCCGTGCCTGTCGCTATGGCTGCCGAAGAGTATAATCTTAATGAACCCGTGATTGTCTATATGGGTGATGACTTTATTTGGAATCCAGATGGCGAATCTGCTGCCACTTCTCTGATTAATTCACTTCAGTCTGAAACTGACTCGGCAATTTTAGGTGTCGAAATTCCTAAGGAAAAAGTTGATAAATATGGTGTTCTCGAGGTTCAAGACGGTAAGCTTACCAATGTAGTAGAAAAGCCGTCTGTCGAAGAAGCCCCATCTAATCTGATTAATGTCAGTAAATATATTCTTTCTGCGGATCTCTTGCAAAAAATTGTCGCCTACGTTAATGAGCACGATTTTGGTCCAACTGATCAGGAATACATGATTACCGACCCAATTTATGATTACATTAAGCAAGGTCAAACCATGCGCGTCGCTTCCACCTCTGGTCAATATCTCGATGGTGGATCTGTCGAAGGCTGGGTACACGCTAATAATGTTGTTTGTGGCGTCAAAGAAGCCTAAAATCTGAAAGATTTCTTTAAGTAAGACCCTTATCCAGGGGGTCTTATTTTATTTTCAAAATATACCATCTATGATATAATATTTATGGTTTATTAGGAAAGGCTCTTATGAAACAAAAAACTTATCAAGAAGAAATCGGCGCTATTATTACCAATCTTCGCCGTGAAAAAGGCATCACTCAAGGTGAACTCGCGAAGATGATTGGCACCTCTCAGTCCGCCGTTCATCGCATCGAAAAGGGTGATCAAAACACTTCTCTCGAAATGATTAAGAAAATTTCCTCTGCACTCGGCCATCAAATTTTGGCCGTCAGTGATTCTTCTTTTCAGTCTTATCGTATTAATGGCGGCAAAACTCTCAGTGGTTCTATTACGGTTAATTCTTCTAAGAATGCCGGGGTGGCACTCCTTTGCGCGGCTCTACTCAACCGTGGCCGTACCACACTAAGAAAACTCGCCCGTATCGAAGAGGTTTTTCGTATTATTGAAGTTCTCGAATCGATCGGTGTGAAGTGTCGCTGGGTCAATCGTCAAAAAGATTTGGAAATCACTCCTCCTCGCGAGCTCAAGCTTGATGAAATGGACCTCGATGCTGCTCGTAAGACTCGTTCGGTTCTCATGTTGATGGGTCCACTTCTTCATTTTTATCAAGAATTTGCCTTACCTTATGCTGGCGGTTGTTCTCTCGGCACTCGTACCGTTGAACCGCATTTACGTGCTCTTTCAGTCTTTGGTCTAAATGTCGACGCCACCACCCGCACTGGTTTTTATGAGGCTAAGGTGGACCAAAAAACTCTTCATGACGAATCTGGCAAACGCATCGTGCTTATCGAACGTGGTGACACCGTGACAGAAAATATTCTCATGGCAGCCGCACTCTATCCGGGAAAAACTACGATTGTGGGGGCTTCACCGAATTACATGGTGCAAGATGTTTGTTTCTTCTTGCAGGATCTCGGAGTAAAAATTGAGGGAATTGGCACCACTACACTTGTGGTTCATGGCCAAAAATGCATCGATAAAGACGTGGAATATTTTCCTAGTGAAGATCCGATTGAGGCAATGTCTTTTTTGGCGGCTGGCTTGGTCACCAAATCCGAAATTACCATCACGCGTGCTCCGATTGAATTCCTGGAAATTGAGCTGGAAGTTTTACGCTCCATGCATGCTAAAATCGAACGTTCCGAAGAGTACTTCTCTTATAATGGCCGCACGCGCCTAGTTGATTTGCATATCCTAAAATCTAATTTGGTGGCTCCGGCTGATAAAATTCACCCGATGCCTTTCCCGGGTCTCAATATTGATAACTTACCATTCTTTACCGTGATCGCCGCCATGGCCGAAGGTCGCACCTTGATTCATGACTGGGTTTTTGAAAACCGTGCAATTTATTCCACTTACCTGACTAATCTAAATGCCAAGGTGGAATTGCTTGACGCTCATCGCTTCTATGTTTCTGGCCCGACTAATTGGCGTGCTGCTGAATTAGTTTCGCCTCCAGCCCTCCGCCCATCCGTGGTACTCCTGCTCGGTATGTTGGCCGCCCCTGGCGTCTCTATCTTGCGCAATGTCTATTCGATCAACCGTGGTTATCAAGATTTTGCGCGTCGGCTCAACCACCTAGGCGCCGATGTTAAACCGTTAGTTGGAATCTAATCCTTAGCTAGATAGTTTCTTAGCTAAAAATACCAGGCCCATTGTAATGTAAAAATATCAGGTCTCATGTGGCCTGATATTTCTTTGCTATAATAAAGGTAATGCTTAATAATATTCAGCAAAATTTCAAGCGTTTCAAAGTTCGTCATCTTTTGGCCCTGATTTTTTTGCTTGTCGTAGCCCTTCTTGCTGGCTTCATTAGTCAAGCCAATCAGACCTTCATGAACGCGAATTTTGTGAAAAAATATTTTAGCGAAAATCCCACCTACTACACTATTAAGGTTTCTCAAGCCAAATCCGCTATTATCGATCGCTTTTATGGCACTGGCACTCAAGAATTTACCAGTACTATGAATTCGGAGATTATTAATTTTGCGCAAAATCTTCCAGATAACCAGATCATGCCTGGTGAAGTGATGTATAATCTTCAGACTCTGCAGAATAACTTCCCGAAGCTTCTTAGTCAACTTATTCTGCCTGAGGAGTAC
>CALIXG010000102.1 GCA_938046495.1 uncultured Candidatus Saccharibacteria bacterium
TTGCTTAGACGCGTTAAGATTCTTGTGAATTGAAGCATCAGTAGCGGTAATCGCCTTATGAGAGATACTACCCACGGAATAATTCCAACCAGCTTGAGTACCATCGAGATCGCCAGCCAAGGCCGGGATAACACTGGTAGTGGTAGTATCATGGACTAGGTTGGTATTAGAATCCTTATCACGAATATTAATATTGTAACCAGTGACACTGTTCGTCTTCACACGAATAGTATTAGTAAGATTTTTAACCTGACCTGGTTTAATCGTATCTGCCACTGTACTAGCACCAGCCGTTACATTAAGAAAAGAAGCGATGGTAACATTTACATCCAAGCTGTTCTTCTTTTCAATAGCAAAAGTGCTAAGCGGTAAGGCCATCAGCCCACAGGTAGAAGCGATGCCAAGAACGCCGACTACCTTCCCAATATGTTTCATATTTTGTCCTCTACTTATTTATATCTAGTATAGTTTAGCATTAACAGAATGTCAAATAAAAATCAGCCCCTTTTCAGGAGCTGATTCGTCAGTCAATACAGTAAATTAGTTCTTGGTAACAGTATAGACGATGACATCTTCGTAGGTACCTTGGCGTTGTGCTGCACCTGGTACGACGCGGTAAGACATAGCAACGTTTTCAGTGGAAGGACCAGTAGTGTTCTTAACTACGAGAGCGGTTTCAGAATCTTTAACCATAGCGGTTTCAGCTACGAGATCACCACCCTTGAGGCTCCAAGTACCAGCACCAGAAGTACCAGTAGGGATGAAGTCTACACCAGCGGTAGAGCCGGTAATGCTAGCATCGCGAAGAGAGGTGTCATTGTCTTTGTCTTTAACGGTAATCTTAAGACCAGCAGCGTTATTAGTAGCAGCGGTAAGGTTAGAAGTGGCAGAACCAGTTTCACCTGGGGCTTTACTACCAGCGTTAGCGGTAGAATTATCGTTAGCGATAGAGATACCTTCCTGAACAGTAACCTTAACGGTAATTTCAGAAGTGTTAGCAGCAAAGGTTGCTAGTGGGAGTGAAGCGACACCGAGTCCAGCTAAGACACCGAAAGTTGCCATGATTTTTGCATATTTTGTCATAATATTTCCTTTATTAAATATTAACAGTTTTTTTGTTTTTTACTTGCATTGACCTTCAAGTTATTACTAATTTATCATGCTAATGCTTAGTCGTCAATAGATTTTTCCTGAAAATTAATTGAATTTTATTGTGGAAAACTTTTAAGGAAATTTTCAAGTGATTTACAGAGGTAAAAAAGCTTTTCGGGATTATTTAGGTCACGATAATTGCGATTAATTTCAAGCTGCAAAACTTCAATATTAGTATTTCCATGGACGGTTTTGGTGATACCACCGCCTTTGAACGGGTTGTTCTCGGCGACTGGTGCAATTCCCTGAATTTGGAGAGCAGTTTTTAGAGCTTTGATAGTCTCTGGTTTGGCGCTTATACCATCAAGTGAGCCAATTTCGAGAGCAAAATCATGATGTGAGGCGGCACCATGAATGTCGAGAACGAGTTGAATTTGATAATCTTCAATAATTTGAAGCAGGTGACGCTTATAATCCTCCATTTCGAGCTTGTTTGGATCAATGCCGTCGGAGTTTTCTTTAATCATGAGGAAGGCGCCGGTTTTTTGCGCCAGATATTTCACGATGGCCTTAGTATAGGCTTCGCGCATTTTAAGGCTGCCGTCCGCTTTAAGAAAATTCACAGTGTGCGGGGCAGAAAGTAAAATCGGAATGCTTCCCTTTTCAAAATGAATCAGCCCTGAAGTATTATCACGCTCGAATTGGAAAATTTGTCGCTGGAAATCAGAAAGTTCAGCCGGATCGATAGTGTTCATGGTTATATAATAACAGAATGCTATAATAATAACTA
>CALIXG010000103.1 GCA_938046495.1 uncultured Candidatus Saccharibacteria bacterium
CGGCGGATTTCATCGTCGAGTATGTCGCTCAGGTGCGAGCCTGGTTTTACTATGTCCATGCGGTCAACACGACGCTAGCCAGTATCGGGGCGTTTGGTGCTGAGCGGGCTAAGCCGACAGCTCAGATGAATGCTTATCGCAATGTCATTGTCACCGGTGTGATCGCCGGTAATGACGGGCGTAAGATGAGCAAGTCGCTCGGTAATTATACCGACCCTAATGAGCTGATGGATCAGTACTCGGCAGATGCGCTGCGCTTCTTGCTGTTGGCGTCGCCCCTCCTAAATGGTGAGGACTATGTCTTGCTCGATAAGGATGTCTCAGATGTTGCGCGCAAGCTTTCAATGATTTGGAATATGTATGATTTCTTCACGATGTATGCGGAAGTCGATGGCTTTGATTCGGATCAGGCGATGGCGGTGAGTGAATTCGTGAACCCACTAGATATTTGGTTGGTTTCAAGAGTACATCAGGTGCGTAATCAAATTACAGAAGGTATGGAAGCTTATAATATTCCAGCGGCACTCTCTTCAGTTTTGGAATTTATTGACGATATGTCGAACTGGTTCGTGCGTAGGTCACGTAGGCGCTTCTGGAAGTCGGAAGACGACCAGGATAAACTGGAGGCCTATTCGACGCTGTACTATGTGCTGATTTATCTCGCGAAGATTTTGGCACCATTTACGCCATTCCTTGCCGAGGAACTTTATCAGAAGATGACCGGTGCGGGTGTGGTGAATTCGGAGATTCCAGAATCAGTGCATCTTTTGAATTGGCCAGAAGCTGGAGTGATCGATGAGGCGGTGCTTACTCAGATGGCAAAGACGCGTGAGATTATCACGGCTGGGCTAGCAGAAAGAATGAAGAAAACTGAGTCTGAGGTGCAAATTAAGGTACGTCAGCCACTAGCGAAATTGATTTATGCTGGTGAAAAACTGGATGACTTCTATGAGCAGATTATCATGGAAGAAGTGAATGTGAAGTCAGTCGAGCATGGGGAAGCTTTGGTGCTCGATAAAACTTTGACGCCGGAACTACTGGAAGAAGGCAAGATTCGTGAATTGATTCGCTTCGTACAAGCCGCGCGTAAGAAGGCGGGACTTAATGTCGATGATCGAATTAGGTTGATGGTTTCGATGGAAGTGCCGGAAACTTACCGTGAAATGCTGATGAATGAGGTCTTGGCGGAAGAACTAGTGAATGAGGGGAACTTCGCTTACGACGAAATCGTCAAAGTCCAGGGTGAGAATGTAGCGATTTCTTTAGAAAAGATCTAAGCGAGAGGGTCAGTCCTACATAGAAGGTATGTAGATATAGGGCTCTACGATAAGTGACTTGATAGGAAGCTCCGTAGGAAAATACGGAGCTTTTTGATGAAACTATCTCTGTTAAAGCATAAACAGTATTGACAAAAATAGTAGTTTATGTTAGACTTAAAACAAGTTAGACAATAAAAACAAAAAATGTAAAATAAGCTAACTCAAAGAAAAATAAACAGGAAATCAAATATGTAAAAAAGTCTTCGAATATGCGAAGACGAGAAAAAGTAAGTAAACCTAGAATTATTAACATAAATAAGGAAAAAGATTTGAATAGACGAGAAGTCAATGAAACACTAATAAACAAGCATTGACCGATCAAGAAAAAGTGGAGGGGATGGATAGATGAATAAAAAAGTTATTCAACTATCCATCGCTCAGATAAAAGATTAAAAAACGATAAAATTGTTCATTTTATTAAAATAATTGTTCAATTTTATCAGATGAAAATCGGGAGTTAATAATATTTTTATAAAATTTGGAAAAATTACTTGCAAATGTAAAATTTGTGATATTATTAATGTAACGAAGATCATAAATCAAAACAAAAATAAAAATTTAAGAGCAAAGGAAGATAGAGAATGACGTTTGAATTCTTTGATGATGAAACTAATTACGTATCAAAAAGACAAGTCAGCCAAGAGGTACGCGCAAGAATTACCGCTAAGCTCGGTAAAATCTCCTCGATGATTAGCTAGGTTAGCTAGAAACTTGTTCCTGATTTTAGAAAATAGTCGTTTTTTTGGCGACTATTTTTTTGTTAAGAGCATAAAACATAAAAATTGTGTTCAAAATAGAAAAATAAGTGTTCAATTATGCCTCTATAAGTTAAGGTAAAATTGAACAAAAATATTATTGACAATCTGATAAATAAGCGTTATCGTAATGACATAAGGTCATATTTCAAAATAAAAAAGAAAGGTCTCCACATGACTGATACTAATACTTTTTCACCGGAGGTTGGACAGATCCAGCCGGATTTTCAAGGTGACAATTTAAAAGCGCAAGATGAATTGATGAATCAATACATCGAAAAAATGATGAGTGAAGCGGGGGTCCGCGTGAATGATCGTTTGCGTGAAGATTTGAAGATGAAGATGCAAGAAGCTATCTTGAGCGAAATCTTGATGAATTTACCAGATTACTTGGTAGATAAGATTTCTGAGCTTTTTGATGCAGCTGAACCAGATTTTAACGAGGTCCAGAAGATTATCCAAGAATCAGGTATTGATGTACAGTCTGTAACCGAAAAGGCATTGGACGAGTTTAAGGAAAATTACTTAAAGAATGCTAAGGAGGAGGCATAATGGGCCCTAAGAATATGAATTTTGCACCAAGCAGGGATAATAACAATCTTTCAGCTAAGGAACAATACTACAAGGATCAGCATGATGCACGCGTTGCGCAACTTTCGCAATTTAGAATGAACAATTTTAAGGAAACGAATGGGGAAAATGTTGATAGGGGCGAGAGTGATCGCAAGTTAGAGCTTCGTCATCAATTTGATCAAGTAAAGCTTGAAACTGATACCTTCTTGAAGATGCAAGCTGGTCTTGGTCTTATGAATGAGAAAGAGATTCGTGAGTATAAGGATAACTTAAACAAGCAAGAGAAGAACGCATTAGATTATATGCGTGATGGTGGTGACGGCAGTTTTGCGCCAATGGAAAATTTGATGAAGCGAACTCTCGATCAGATTAGTGATTTTGAGGTTAAAATTCAGGCTACTCCAGAATATCAAGAAATGGAACAAAAGAAAGCTTTGGCGAAAAAAGGCCTCGATATGATAAAAGAGCGCAGAGAGAATGACGCAAATCTCGGTGTAAATGATTTTCGCTTTAAGGAAAAAGTTTACAAGATGCAAGCTAATCTCGCAGAGAGAGAATTTTTGTCGAAAGCTTTTTCGGCGGAAGATAAGAAAAATACCAATGAAGCACTTAATGCTGCTACTGAGAAATTTAATAAGCTTGATGAAGAAGCAATTAAATTGACTCGTGAATTAAAGGCTGGTGGCAGAAAATTAACTTTCGAAGACTATCAAAAGATTGATGCGGCTTGGGGTGCATCTGCTGCAGCTGAAGCGAAGGTAAATGAAATTAAGAACGCCGACAGGAAGGAAATCGCTTTTGATTTTGCAAAGAATCAATACGAAAAAGTTCATAAAGGCGAACAAATGAACGGCGTGGAAGGTTCATTTTTAAGTAAGTTTAATGTGCTTACTGGCGAAGATACGATTGAAAAATTCGAGCCAACTGTCAAAGATAAGATGGGTGGAGTAGCTGCCGGTATGACGAGCCCTGAAAACGAACCAAAGCAGACTGTGGAATTTCCTCCAGCAATCATTCCTGGAGAAGGAGTAAAAAAGGGTAATCAGTTAGTTAATCCAGGTACTGGTGAAAATAACCCGAAGGATGATCCGAAGAATCCAGAAGATGGACTAAAAGATTCAAAAGAGAAAAAAGGTTTCGTCGCCGGCGTGGTTGAGAAAATCAAGAAACACGGTGAGGGTATTAAGAAAATCTTATTAGGTGCTGGTATCATTGCGGCTATTGGTCTTGCAGCTTACGGTGGCTACAAGCTTGGTGCACATAATAATACTGCTGTCGAACAAGGCATGGATAAAGATAATAACGGTGACACTGATGGTAATGTAGAGGAAGCTCTTGAGAAACATGATGCTAGCGGTGAAACTGATGGTTCAGAAAATGAAAAATTAAATGAGTCGGTTTCTTATAACGTGATAGTTGATGGAGTTGAAAAGACCGTTGAGCTTAGCGACGAGGTTGATACGAGTGCTCCTGATTTTACAAATCCAAACCGTCATTTGAACGATTTTGGCTACATGGATATGTCAAAATTGAAAGAAATGAAAGAACAAGGCGCTTCTGAAGAAGCGATGGGCTTTGAGGCTATGAATATGTTAAACGAAGCATTGCGTAACCCACATATTCTTGCAAATACTGGTGCTAACTTAGGTGTATTCGGTGATATTGATTCATATGAAGATGTAAATGAAATTACTAATATGATTCAAAATGGTGATGATGAATCAAGAGCCGCTATTCGTCATGAAGTAAATGAAGCATTAGCTGAGTTCTGGAATGGTGCAACTCCTAAGATTGGTACACTCAAGGCTGGGACTCCTTATGAATCATGTTTTGCTACACAGGTTGGTGGTGATGGTAACTTCCAGATTAATATCGCAAGAGATATGAATGGTGTAGTGCATGATCATGACGTCTTCTATCTATACGGTGAAAAAGATGGCCAAGATATATTCAATAAGAATGAGTTAGGCGGCATTAAAGAGAAAATGATGAAAAAGCTTGGGGTTATTAAGGCGACCGATAATGCTGATGTAAGAATGGCTAAGATGGAATCGGGACGTTGTGTTGTTCTTGAAGAATGTGCTGGACAAGATGGCTATGTTCTTGACATTAAGGACCTTGAAATACTCTACTTTAACCAGAAAAAAACCAATGTGAATGTAACGTCAGTGATTACTCCGAAAAACACTGAAATAAAAAATAAGGAGCCGGGTCAGAAGAGCGAAACCCCACCTTCGACTCCAAAGGAGAATCCAAAGACCCCTGAGAATAATGTGAATGAGGGTAAGACCAATACGGCATCAGCGAATGAGGGTGCTAGCAAGCGAGACTACACAAACAGAGATAGCGCTTCTGAATATATTGCAGGTGAAGATAATCGAAACGCCCAAACAAATCTTCCAGGTAGTGAGATAACCGATAAAGCACAGTTTGATGCAATGATAAAAGAAAGTATTGCTCAAAATTCAAATCCTAATACTACTTGGACCTTCCAAGATAATAGCCAGGGTATCGTCCATCAAGAGGGTGTAGCTACAGAAAAACAGGTTGATGCAGAAAATCGCTCAGTGTTATCAGAGGAGAAACCGGTCGTAAGTGAAGATGTCCAGGGTTCTCACAGTAGTGAGGAGAAATCTTTGACTGATAATGATATTACTAATGCAGTAAACAGTGCTAAAAGTGATAATAAGATTGCTCATGAATCTGGACAAACTCGTACGGTAAATATTGATACCAATTCTGAACAATAATTGTACTCAATAGAGAAGAAAAAATATTGAACAAATATATTGTACAAAAACTAAAAATAGTCTAAAATGAGTTTAGGATCTTAATCGAAAGGAGATCGATGAACATAAACATAAAAACAAAAACCTGGGAAGATATGCGTAGTTCTGCGCGTCATATCTTTCCAGTGATTGGGGCAGTGGTCGCGGGTGCGTTCAGCCTTGGTCAGATTCAAGCCCCAGTGCATGCCGAAGAGGCTATTTGGGGTCCAACCAGGCCGACTTACACCTGGAAGAATCCAGCAGATTACGTCACCTTTAACTCGATGATGGATAACCCAGAAGTTGGTAATGAAGCTAACTTCGTGCGTGTACGCAAGGCAGGTACTAAAGATAAATATGACGATAATGTTACCGTAGAAGCCGGTTCAGAATATGAAGTATTTGTATACTATCATAACAATGCTTCGGCTAAATTGAATGACGGTGATCATCGTGGTGTAGCTCAAAATGTACGTTTGCGAATGGATAAGATTAGTGATCGTATCACTCCTGGCGCAGCAGCCATCTTGAAGGGAACTATCTCCTCTTCAAATTCATCACCAAAAGAAGTCTGGGATACAGCATACTTACATTCAAAAGAAAACGTATCTTTGCGTTATGTACCTAACTCTGCAAAATTAAGCAATAGTGGATCACTAAATGGTACTACCTTGAATGATGATGCGCTCTTTGGTAAAGATGGTGGAACGTTCTTAGGCTATACGAAGAACTACTGGGGTGTAATTCCTGGTTGTAATGAATTTGCCGGTTATGTAACTTTCCGCATTAAGGTAGATAAAGCAGGTTTTACCGGTGAAAAAAT
>CALIXG010000104.1 GCA_938046495.1 uncultured Candidatus Saccharibacteria bacterium
CCAGAGGAGATTCTAGAATTAGCTAAATCATACTTATCATCCTTAGGTTTCAACAAACCCTTTTTTACCAAGCCATCTATATCCGCCTGTGTTATAGTTGTCTCGCAAGTGTCATTATAGTCAGAGAAGAGAGAGGGATTATCGAACTTGGGCTCTAATAATTCTTGAATATCCGCCAAACTCATAGGGTTTCCATCTTTGTTGCCATACTTTGGCTTGCGACGATTTTTCATAATCAACATACAGATCTTTTTCTCGAGAGGGGTTGTCTCGATTAAGTCCCAAGAATGGACTGTGTATTCACCGTTCCTCACATCTGAAAAAATAAAAAAGTTTCCCTTATTCTCAATTGCTGCCATATTAAAGCTATTTTTGCTATTGTGATGATTCGTTTTCTTTTTCACCTTTCCCCTTGAATCCGTTAAAATATCAGCCAGAACCGGCAATTCCTCGTGTGGCATAGGATACTCAAAAGAAGTAGAATTAATATCATTGCGAATCCCAACTATAAAGATTCTTTCACGACTCTGTGGTAACCCATAGTCAAAGGCGTTTAGTACTTTATATCTGACTCGATAGCCGGCGCCTTCTAATTCGCTTACTATCAACATTAGGTTAGCTTTATTTCTTGGGTCAGCGAGACCTTTTACATTTTCAAAAATAAAAAATTTGGGTTGATACTTGTTTAAAAAATGTATATAAAATTTATATAAATAAATTCTTTCACAACTTCGATAGTGTCGAGCCAAAGTCTACCACGTGGATCTTCAAACCCCCTCTTTTTTCCCGCAATAGACCACGATTGACAAGGTACTCCGCCAGTAATAATGTCGGCATACGGAAGATCATGATTTTTAGTTATATCACCAATTTCCAACTCTTGAGAAGTATCAAAGTTGTCTTTATACACATTAACAGCGGAAGCATAAATATTAGAAAAACCGAAACATTTGCAACCATTGCGAAAACCACCAATTCCAGAAAATAGGTCGATAAAAGTCGTTTTACCTCTCTTTGACATATCTTAAATTATATCACAAGGAGTAATAAAAGGGGTTCTTTTGACTACTTCATCCACAAGAACAAAAACAAATATATTATATATTTAAGTTAGAAATTAAGGATGTAAATATTAAAGATGTCATTCAACTTAGCAACAATCCTAAATAATTTTTACAGAAGGAAGACTCTAGTCTCTCGATATTGCTATCAAAAATATTTCAAGTACAACAATTGTAGCTACTAATAAAAGGAATCGCTTGATCATATAGTAATGGAAAATTACTGAAAATTTTTCAGTGTATTGATACGTTTTACGATTAGGCTAATAAGCACAAAAAAACGCTTAATTGTTAAGCTCGTACTATCGAATTTCCAATTAAGCGGTAAAAAATCAATTTTCTCTTAATGAACAACCCTCGACTATACTTTTGTTTGATAATCGTTCTAATCTGGCAGGGGCGCACGGAATCGAACCATGATCTACGGTTTTGGAGACCGCTATACTAACCGTTGTACTACGCCCCTAGGCTTTTTTATTATAACATATTTCTCTAGCACTTAAATCTCTAAATCGATTATCTTTCTCCAGCACTTAAACTTTTATCTCAAATCGGTTATACTTAATTTAACCAATCATGAAAACTCAGATTCAAAATTTCTGGTTCAGACTTCTTACTAACCTTAATTTTTGGCTGACGCTTTGGTCGATCATGTTCGCCTATTTCTTCCTCGTCGGAATTTTGAATTTATTTTTTGGAAGTCGCCTCATCCCAGATTTTCTCCTCACTATTGCTACCTTTACTAAAGTTTCCACCATCCTCACCTGCCTAATCTACACTAGTTTTTTCGCACCCAAAGATTATCTCTTGAGAGCGGCACTTCTTTTTACCTTCGCCGCCGATGTTGTACTGGCTATCGATAATATCTCGCCATTTGGCATTATTTTATTCTGTTTTGCCCAATATTTTCACACCTCACGCTACGCCGATGTCAGCCCCAAATTTTTCATCGCTTGGACTTTCTTCATCGTCTTACTCTTTATCTTCTCCCATCTTCACCAAATTCCCGCAATTTATGCTGCCGGCTTCGCCTATGGCAGCTCGCTCATTCTTAATCTCGGTCTGGCCGTCCAGTGGTTAAAGCGCAAAACTCCCCACTTTCGTCGCGCCGCCATCTGTAATTTTATTGGTTTTATGCTTTTTATCGCCTGCGACCTCACCGTCCTAATCTCTTTTTTCTCACGCATGCAATTTCTCCCGATTTTTCTTTATCAACCGGCTAATTTTATTTGTTGGATCTTTTATTTTCCATCGCAAATTCTCCTCGCCAATTCCTCCGCTCTCACCAAATCTTATTACCGCCCCTTCGATTTCGAATTAAAACGCCTCAGTAAAAAATCAAAGCTCATAAATCAACTCTAAATATTAAAATATTTGTTCACCTAATTACTTCCATGATATAATATCTCCAATATGGAAGGTAAAAAGAAAACAAGACCTCGAGCTATCCTGGTATTCGGTGCGCCATGTAGTGGAAAAACTACATTTTGTGAAAAATTCTCACAACGTTTCAAGGCTCCTTACTATGATCTTCGAGCCTTGCGTGAAGAGGCGGACTTCACAGAGAAACAAATTCACGTCGTCCTCGAGGCGATTGCTAAAACCGGTCAAAATATCGTGATCGAAGGCGGTCTCGATACTGAAGACGAACGTAATTCCGTACGTAAACTATTGAAACTATCGGGTTATGCGCCGACTCTTGTCTGGATCCAAACCGATATCAATACCATCAAGATGCGCTTGAAGCTCAAGCTTCGCTCGATTGCTCGCGCTAAGGAAGAATACGATCGCCGTATCCGTCTCATGGAAGCTCCAGCCGAGATCGAAAAACCGATTATCCTCTCTGGTAAACACACTTTTGAGACCCAGCTTTCTCACGTCTTAGCTCAACTCCAAAATGATTCTCGCCGATTCTGAATTTGGCGAAATTATTGTTCGCCGCAATGCCTTAGCTAAAAACATTTCTTTTTCACGTTCCACCTCTGGCCGACTACAGATGTCGGTCCCGTCCTACGTCTCCGAGCGACAAATTCAAAAAAGCCTCGATTCTATGCGAGAGCGCTTAAGGAGCCTCAATCTTGCCAACCCCGCCACACAACGCGCTCGTGATGTCCAAAAAAAATTATTAATGAAGCAGGCCAAAGAATACTTGCCTTACCGCCTCGAATATCTAGCAAAACTTTATGGCTACCACTACGACCGCGTCACCCTAAAACATCAATCTACTCGGTGGGGCTCTTGTACCCGTCGTAAAAAATCCCTATTCGGCGGCTACGAGTTTACCATTTCTATGAATATCGGACTTATGCAGGTACCCGAAGTTTTACGTGATTATTTAATTATTCACGAGCTCGCACATATCAATCATCCCGACCACTCCAAAGCTTTTTGGCAGGAAGTCGAAAGCCATGATCCAAATTACCGCGCACACCGTGAAATGCTTAAAAAACATAATCCAGGTCTATGATATAATATGTTTATGCAAGGGCAATCTATCTCTAAATTTCTTGATGCCACCAAGGTTCACACCAGTGTTTTTGATCGCAAATTCATGTATCTTTCGGACATCATCGACCCAATTTATCGTGAATACCTCATTAAGCTTGAAAAAATTGGCGTTAATCTCGACCTCGATGTCATTCGTCGTCGTCACCAAGTTGAAAACTATACCGACATTATCAAATTTATCGTTGGCTACCTTAATTCACGTCTCAAAAATCCGACTAAGGGGAATATTCTAATCTCCATGAACGCCACTTCCGCCCAAAGCATCGATATCACCCCAGCCAAATATCATCTCGTGATTACCGACGATAGTGTCGTCATGACTGTCGACAGCAGTGAACAATATTCCGCCCTCGGCGCCAAAATTAAATCCCGTCTCGGCTTCGGCCCCTCCATTTCTTTCCCAATCCGCGAACCCTACGATTCTATTTAATTTTTACAAAAAACAGGGAAAACCGCCCCTGTTTTTTCTAACACAAAATCCATTCTAAACTCTTGTTTTAAGCATAAGCTTTTGCTAAAATAAACTTATAAACGGGAGCATTATGAAAATCAAGAAATCATCAATTTTTGGTGTTTTTGGCGCATTATATTTATGCTTCTTTCTGGTCTTCACTTTTTTAGCCTTCCAACCCCAGACGGTAGAAGCTAATACCAATCTGATTCTTGAAATTCCCAAAATCAGCCTCACCTCACCGATTCGTGCACTTGAAATTACCGACGAAAACACTCTCGTTTCGCCAGAACGCATCGCCGGCGTCTATCATGCTAATCAAAATCACGATTTCATTATCGGTCACTCCACTACAATTTTTCAAAATTTGAATAAATTAAACGTCGGCGACACTTTTCGTTTTGGCGACCAAACTTACCAAATCAAAATTCGTAAAATCCAGCAAAAATCCGACATCAATATGTCGAAACTCCTGACCAAAAAATCCACTCCGACCATTACTCTCATGACCTGCCATGGTCAGAAAATCTCCGGGCACGACTATACCGAACGTTTAATTCTCACTGCTGAATTAATCTAATTTCGTAGAGTTCATCTCTACATCATATCTGTTATTTTTTATCAAAAAACCTGGAGTCTATCTCCAGGTTATCTTTGCTTTAAGCCTTCATTAGTCTCACCGCGAAACCACCCATTCCAACTACCGGAATTTCTAGCTCATCCTCCGCATCCACTACCAGACGCTCGATTTTAAGATCCGTCGGATTCGTGCGAAAATCTGCTGTGTCACCGTCACGGAAGATAAAAGCATTATATTTCACATCTTTTTCCAAAAAACTCAATTTAATTTTCATCGTGCGTGCCGTTTCATCGACAATTCCACCGATATACCAATCCGTCTCTCCGCGGCCACGTCTAGCTACCGCATAATATTCACCGATTTTACCGAGTAAAGGCACTTCAATTTCAAAATTCACTGGCACTTTCTGAATAAATGAGAGTGCGTCGCGATATTTTTCATAAGATTCTGGACGGTCAGCCAGCATCTGCATGCCAGAATGAAACACCACATAGTAAGCCAGCTGCCTCGCCAGAGTAGAATAAGCTTTTTTCGCTGGATTATTTAAATCGAAAATCCCCGGCGTAAAATCGAAGCCACCAGCCAGCATCCGCGTAAAAGGTAAAATCACCGCGTGCTTCGAAGTTAGACCACCCCCTTCATATTCCTGTCCCTTTGCCCCCTCGGTACAGAGTAAGTTCGGATAAGTCCTTTCAAGTCCGGTACCCTTAATCGATTCATGTACATTTAGCATCATTTTTTTCTGTGCCGCTAGCTTCAAAACGTTACTAAAATGCAACACCCCAGCCTGTGACTGATGAAATTCTTCACGGCCCTTAATCAACATTTTCGGCCCTGAATAATCTAGCTTCAAATAACGCACTCCTTGTGTTTCTAATTCGTCAAATTGCTTAACCATATTTTTCTCGTAACTATCAATCTGACTCGCGGTCTCATATTGCGCCGCAATTTCAATATTTCTTTGTTTAGCACGCTCCAAAATTTTCTTTTTATCTAGCTTCTTTGCCAAATTTTTGTCCGACCACCCCTCAATCAGAAGCCCCGAAATCCCCAATTTTTCACACCAATCAAGATATTCTAGCGCATGCTCCGTCGTCGCACCTTGCCTTTCAGAAGCCGTAAAACTCCAAACTCCAATCAGCATCGCCCACCAAATTCCCAAAAATTTAATCGGTTTTACCCAGTCAAAATTCATTCTCGGACTTTGATTCAAGCTTAAAATCATCTTATTTTTCGTCAGTTGCACGGCGGTATCCGCCACCATCACTACCCGCCATGGCGTTTCAAAAGGTAGTGTCAAATAAGCCTTCATGCCATCTGAAAGTGGTGTAATGTTCGCCTCCAGTCGACCGATTTTATTCAGCCCCAAAGTCATTGAACCATAATTAATCAATGCTGCTTCATGAATTGACAAAATCTTGCCACTCGGAAGTTCTGCGGTAAATGGCGTCTGCCTTGATCCAGTCAAATTAAAAATCGTCCGCTCTTCATAATCCGTTTCCGACCTCGCTAGAGTAAATGCTGGCATCGACCAACTTTTGGCATGAATATCCAAATTAAATTCCGTTAACTCATTTGTAATAATCATGCGTTGAAAACCTGGCTGCGGTGGGAATTCATAACGAAACGCCACCCCCTCATCGAAGACTCGCACTCTCAAAGTAAAGATACGTCCATCTTTTTCACGCTCCGCCAAATAAAAAGTCGTCTCGTTATATTTATTCACAATATCCAAAGTTTCCCCCACCACGCTCTGCCAAGTTTCATCCTTAAATTTTGGCAAAATCCTCACCACCCCCAAATTTTCCGCAATCGGTTTTTCGTTATAAATTTCGAAACCTAATCTAGAATTACTCAGCAATACTTCTTGATTTTTTAGTACCCGATAGCTCGGGCTACCATTTTTCAGACTAAACTCAAAAACCAAACTCCCGCTCGGTGATTTCACATTTACCAAAGAATTTGCTTTCGCTTCTTCTTTTTTAAAAAGTCCTTTCAAAAAGCCCATATGCTTAATATTATACCGCATATGCTAAATATGATAAAATATTTTTAAGATGCAAGACGATATTAATCTCGAAGAATTAACCAAAAATAGCAAACCTAGTTTTCTCAAAATTTTCTTTATCGTACTCGGTACTATTCTTGGCGTATTTGCCATTGCTTTTGGCGTAGTTTCTTTACTTAAGCTCCTTTCAAACACCGCCGATAAGGCTGAAAATAAAAAACCGGAGATTGCTAAGATTACTGAAAAACGCGCTCCGCACCGCATTGATTTACAATATCTCGTCGACGATTGGCGCCGTGACCAGGGAATTACCGAAGACTCGTCAGTCTTGATTTACGATCTCACCAATTCTGATATCGTTGGCCGTTTTAATGATACTAAAACCTTCACTGACCCAAATCTCGTTAACCTCCTAGTCGCCTACGAAAATTATCGTCGCTTCAATGACGGAAGTTTTCATCCAGACGATCAAATCAATCTCAAAAATCAGACCGCGCTCTCTCGTCAAGATTGCCTAAATGAACTTTTCACTTCCGAAAATACCAACTGCAAGGACGCTCTCCGCGCTGAACTTTCCGATGTCGTACTCAATAATCTTCTCGCTAAAATAGACCTAGAGCATCTCAAAATTTCTGGAAGTAATATCACTCTCGCCGCGACTGATTATCTAAAACTTATTAAGTTTATTTATAATTCCGAAAATCTTAAGTCCGAAAACTGGAATAAATTCTTCGCACATTTTCTCATCACCAGTGATCATTTCGCCTTAATTTCCGGCATCAATAAAGCCACTATCTTCGATTACGCTTCCGCCAAATTAAAAACCGAAACCGCCGCAAACACTATCCCGTATTTTAGTGAATTTTCCATTCTCGAATTCAAAGATTTACCAAAATATGAAGACCGTAAATATATCGTCATTTCGCTTAATCAAAATTTTAATCCGACTAAACTCACTCCTCTCGGTCGCAACCTCGAAGACCGCATTCTTAACGAGCGCTAATAAATTACTATTATTTTAGACAAAAGCATCCTCGTTTATTTATCTTATGCATAAAAAATAAATCCCCGGAGAGATTTATTTTTTTACTAAAACCAATTAAGCTTGAGCGTTCCAGCGAGCAATTGCTTCTTTTACGACTTCCTTAGCTTCCTCAGCACCGAAGAAACCTTTCACTTCGGTAGTACCAGGCTTCTTCAAATCTTTGTAGTGATTGAAGTGGAATTCGATTTGGCGGATCAATTGCTTTGGCAAATCTTCCAAAGTTTGGTACTTGTCGCCATTATTGCGATCGTCTTCTGGCACACAAATAATCTTGTCATCAACTTCATCAGAGTCAACGAACTTCATTACGCCAAGAATACGAGCCTTCATATAAATACCGGTCGACAAAGGCTGATCGGTGATCATCAAAACATCAAGTTCATCGCCATCCTCATCGAGAGTTTGAGGGATGAAACCATAATTACAAGGTTTCGCAAATGCCATTGGCTCAACACGATCAAGCATGAAGCAAGCATTTTTGCGGTCCCATTCAATTTTATGATTTGAGCCAGTAGGAATCTCGATGACGACATTAAGTTCACCATTTTCGTAGTCACCTGGGGTCAAGATTTTGTTAAAATCAGCCATATTTCTCCTTTATTTTTTCTTATTATACCATTTTTTCTCTCTGTGCTAAACTAAAACTATGGAATTTACCGATTTAAGAAAACCTCTCGCCGAACGTATGCGACCTCAAAATCTCGATGAGGTTTTTGGTCAAAAAACTATTATTGGCAAGGGTAAAATTCTCACCGAATTAATTAAATCAAAAGAACCCACCAATCTGATTTTCTGGGGACCTCCCGGCACCGGCAAAACCACTCTAGCTCGCATTATCGCCAAAGAACTTGACGCTGATTTTGTCGAACTTTCCGCCGTCACCGCTCATAAATCCGACGTCGAGCAAGTGGTCGAACGCGCGCGCCAAAACTGGAACCTCAAAGTCCGCACCCTGCTTTTTATTGACGAGATTCATCGTTTTAATAAAGCTCAACAAGACGCTTTTTTACCCCATGTCGAATCTGGTCTCATCACTCTGATTGGCGCCACTACGGAAAATCCGAGCTTTGAAGTCATCCCCGCTCTCATTTCACGTAGTCGCGTAGTAATTTTATCTACCTTAAAAGATTCTGATATTAAAGATATCCTACTTCGCGCCATCGAAAGGGAATACCCTAAAGCTAAAATCGACCCCGAAGTCATCGATTTTCTCGCCCACTTAAGTCACGGCGACGCCCGTTCAGCTCTGGGAGATCTCGAGCTCTGCCTTTCACTCAAAAATAAACTCACCCTCGATTTTGTCACCAAAACTCTCAATAATAAGGTCAACTATTTTGATAAATCCGGCGATCGTCACTACGATACAATTTCTGCCTTCATTAAATCCATGCGCGGCAGTGATGTCGACGCTACACTTTATTATTTAGCCCGCATGCTCGAAGGTGGGGAAGATCCCAAATTCATCGCTCGTCGTATGGTAATTTTTGCTTCCGAAGATATCGGCCTCGCTGGTAATGGCGCCCTCACGCTCGCCGAGTCGGCTTTTTCTGCCGTCGAAAAAGTTGGTATGCCGGAAGGGGGAATTATTCTCTCGCATGTAGCTATAGCCCTCGCCAAATCTAAAAAGGATCGTTCTAGTTACGACGCCTGGGGTCGTGCCAAGGCTCTCGCTAAAAACACTAGTCACTTGCCAATCCCGCTTGAGATTCGCAATCCCGAAACCAAGCTGATGAAAAATCTAGGCTATGGCAAAGATTATAAATGGGAAGCTAATTTCCATCACCCAAAAAGCTACCTACCCGAAGAAATCAAAGACCAGAAACTTTATTTTCCACCCAAAAATTAGTAACATAGTTGCCAAAACTATCTTTTTGTGCTTTAATATAAACAATTTAGCACCTTAACAGGAAAATTGTGTTATAAGAGGAGGGTAACCATGGAAGGTTTCTTAGACAAACGCAAGTTAGAGAATGAAGCTAGTTTTGAGGAGATATTACAAACTCTGGATATGGCCTACGATCTTTTTAGTCTACGCTTCTGCTGGTCGGATATGATTGAAACTCCAAAGATCAGTACCGAGTGGAAAGAATATATATTCTTTCAATCTCTGGTTGATTTTAACCAAAAACTACGAGCCTGGTATCAAGACCAGAATGCTCCAGAACTCGAAGTCCCCAAAGAGATTCATGCCACTATTTCTATTGACCGCATTACCAGCGTAATGCCAAAATGTGCTAAGCAACATGTCAGACATTATCGTAATGATCACATTGAATCTCGCACTTTTCAGTTTAGTGTCAAATCACTCCGGCACCTCACTAGGACAGAAATTCATGAACTTTTTAACAAATATAGTGTCCCTACCGATCTTAGAGATGCCATCAGTAAAGGCGATGTTTACGTTGTTACTACTACAAGTGGCGAAGAATTTAATTTCGTTCATCGGCATAATCACTGAAAAGCCTAACCACAGAAAAACGCAACACAATTTTTCACCCCCGGATCTCGGGGGTCTTTTTATTCTAAGTGGGGTCTTTTTTACCCTAAAACATTTACAAAAACCTCTTTACATGCTACAATCTACTTGACAGTCTGGTTATCAGACTATTTTTTATGGAAGGAGTATATGGCGCACATCACCCGCATCAAAGCAGGTCAATCTGGGTCAAAAAATTCAGAGAAGACCAAAGCTTCTGGCAAAAATCCAGAACCTAAAAAACCGATTCAAGACAACGCCGAAATCCGCGCGGATGTCGCAGAATCAACAACCAACGACAAAAAGTCCCTTAAAAATGCAAGGAAACTTGCCAAATTAGAGAAAAAAGCTGAAAAAATCGCCGCCAAAAAGGCCAAAAAAGCTTCCGGTGAAAAATCCAAGAATCCACTTATTCGTTTCTTGCTTTTTATCACCACCCCAATTCGCGCGTTTTTCCGTTATCTCGCCGAATCTTGGCAAGAACTCAAGCAAGTACGTTGGCCAAATCGTAAAATGACCTGGAAGCTCGTCTTCGCCGTTATTATATACACCGTCATCTTCGCCGCTATTATTATGGTACTTGACGCATTGTTTACATTATTGTTTAATAATTTATTGAAATAGGAAAGAGAAAAAGGAAATCACATGGCAGTAAACCGTTATGACGACACCCTCCAATGGTACACCGTAAGCACCTACAGTGGCTACGAAGATAAGGTCGCCGAATCCATCAAGCAACGTCTCGATAGTGCTGAATTCAAAGGCAAAATCCTCGATGCTATCGTACCAAAAGAAAAACAAATCGAAATTAAGAATGGCAAGCGTAAAATCGTCGATCGCAAAATCTTCCAAGGCTACGTTCTTGTTCAAATGCGTCTCTCTGATGAAACTTGGTACATTATCCGTAATACCCCAGGCGTCACTGGCTTCGTCGGCACCGGCACCCAGCCAACCCCAGTTTCCGAAAAGGAAATTAATAAAATCAAGAAACGTATGGGCGTAGAGGATCCAAAATATTCCGTCAACTACGCACTTAACGAAGTTATCGCCATTACCGATGGACCATTCAAAGGCTTCGAAGGTACCATTGCTGAGATCGACTCCAGCAAAGGTAAGCTCCGCGTCATGGTCTCCATGTTCGGTCGCGAGACACCAGTCGAACTTGACGCCCTTCAAGTTAAAAAGATTGACTAATTCCATAAAAATTTCTTTAATCCAAAATCAGATCTCGCTCCGAGGTCTGATTTTTTGTTAATCCGGATCTATTATCAAGGCCGTTTTGTTATCAAGACTGATTTATTTTAATTGCTTATGCTATAATCAGCTTATAGAAATTTTAAACGGAGAATCTAATGGAACCACAAATCCAAGTTAATTCGGAAATTGGTCGCCTCAAAACTGTGCTGCTTCACCGTCCAGGCGAAGAACTCGAGGCCCTCACTCCCGAATATATGAGCCGTATGCTTTTCGATGACGTGCCTTATCTAAAGGTCGCACAAGAAGAACATGACGCTTTTGCTAACGTCTTACGCGAAAACGGGGTGGAAGTACTTTACCTTGATCAACTCGCCGCCGAAGCTCTTACCAATGAAGAAGTGCGTGATCGCTTTATCGTCGAAATGGTTCGCGCTTCTAAGCAAGAGGAAACTTTCTCAACTTTTGCCATCGTCAACTACCTCCAGTCGCTTGACCCACTCACTATGGTGCGCAAGGTTATGGCTGGTGTCAAAAAGAGTGAAGTTGAAACCATGGAGCCTACCAATAAACAACTTCATCATTTCATGGTCAATGATTATCCATTCTATCTTGATCCAATGCCAAATCTTTATTTCACCCGTGACCCAGCCGCCTCTATCGGCAACGGCCTCACCATTAATAAAATGCACTGGCCAGCCCGTCGTCGCGAATCACTCTTCATGCAATATATCTTGAAGTATCATCCACGTTTTGCGAACCAAAATATTCCAGTTTGGTATAATCGCAACAATCGCTTCTCCGTCGAAGGTGGTGATGAATTAGTTTTGAATAAGCATACTGTCGCCATTGGCATCTCTGAGCGTACCGAAGCTGAAGCTATCGAACGCATTGCTTCACGTCTCTTCCATGACTCCGAATTTACTCGCGTCCTCGCCATTAAGATTCCATCGAGGCGTGCCTTCATGCACCTCGACACCGTCTTTACCATGATTGATTACGACAAATTCTCCGTCCACCCAGAAATCATGACCGCTGGTGGTGAACTCGATATCTATGTACTTGATAAGTCTAATACCCATGTTGGCTACGAAGTGACTCATCGTCGTGACCTCACCAATGTCTTAGCCGAATCCCTGGGTGTACCAAAAGTTCAACTCATTCAATGTGGCAATGGTGATCCAATCGCCGCCGCTCGTGAACAATGGAATGACGGTTCCAACACTCTCGCCATCGCTCCAGGCGTCGTAATTACCTACGATCGTAATTATGTCACGAATGAAGCCTTGCGCAAAGCCGGTCTCAAAGTCATTGAAGTTACTGGTAGCGAACTCGGTCGTGGCCGTGGCGGCCCTCGCTGTATGTCTATGCCACTCTTCAGGGAGGAAATCTAATGTTAAATCTTAAAGGTCGCTCATTTTTGACCCTCAAAGACTTCACTCCACGCGAAATTCAAACCATGCTTGAAACCGCCAAGCAGCTCAAAAATAACAAGCTCACTGGCGTTTCCAATAAAAATCACGAAGGGAAGACTATTGCTCTTCTCTTCGAAAAAGCTTCCACCAGAACCCGCTGTGCCTTCGTTTGTGGCGCCCGCGATCTCGGTATGCACGCTGAATATCTCGGCAAAGACGACATTCAGCTCGGTAAAAAAGAATCTATCCGCGACACCGCCCTAGTGCTTGGTCGTATGTTTGACGGCATTGAATTCCGTGGCTTTGCTCATGAGACTGTCGAAGAACTCGCCAAATACGCTGGCGTGCCAGTTTGGAACGGTCTAACCGATAAATTCCACCCAACTCAAGGTCTAGCTGACATGCTGACCATTCAGGAGCATCTCGGTTATCTACGCGGCGCTC
>CALIXG010000105.1 GCA_938046495.1 uncultured Candidatus Saccharibacteria bacterium
TCTACGATGATATTTTCTATGAAGATGAAGGATTCGATTTTTAAAAAATAACCCTACTATGGGTTATTTTTTTCTTTCCGTGGGTTATTTCTCTTTTATCTTATTTAGTAACTTTTCGTATTCTAATAAATCTAAATTAGCTGGCCTTGCATCTAAATCAAGCCCAAGTTCTTCGAAAATCTTCACGATTTTTTCACGGCTACGTCCGGTGAAATGCGGTAACATCCCTTGTAATTTTTTGCGTGGGTTCGCAAAACATTGCTTTACGAATTTTAAAACTTCTTCCGACACTAAGGCCTTTTCGCGTGGATAAAAGATTACCGAAGCCGAATCAACTTTTGGTGGTGGCGTAAAAAGTTTACGCTTCACGAAAATGCCCCCTTCGACTTCCGCGTAATTTTGTACGAATAAAGTTAGGAACGAGTAGCGACCTTTTTCTTCGAGGATGCGATCCGCCACTTCTTTCTGCATTAAGAGTACGATTTTCGCTGGCTTCTTTTTAAGGAGTAACAATTTTCGAATAATTGGGCTAGTGATGTAGTAAGGAATATTTCCTACTACCGAAAAATCACCATCAAGTTGACTAAAATCAAAATCGAGAACATCAGTATTAATTATTTCCAGATTTTTACCAGGGAAGGAATTTGGTAGATTATGTGCTAGTTTCTCATCAAACTCGATCGCCACTACTTTTGGAAAACGCCTGAGTAGGGAACTTGTCAGTGTGCCTAGACCTGGTCCGATTTCCACACAAAAATCCACCTCACTCCTCGCGCTTTCGGCAATTTCTTCCAAAGTAAAACGATCTTTTAGCCAGTTCTGTCCCAGGGATTTTTTGTTCTGTAACATCTTTTTCTCCTAGTACCAGTGATGGCTACTCCAGAAAGTCCAAGCTTGGCTCCAACCACCATAACGTCCAGTGACGTAGCCAATCATCCAACGAATTTGAGTCACTGGGTTGGTCTTCCAATCGCTACCAGCTGAAGCCATCTTCGAGCCTGGAAGTGCCTGTGGAATGCCGTATGCACCGGAGCCTGCATTGGTGGCATCATAACGACAACCTGATTCTCGCATAATTAAGGTTAAAGCTGTATGTAAATCATTTTCTGAAACACCAGCACTTCTGGCATAATTTGCACAAGTTTCCCAATCTGGTGGAATTGACTTTTTGCTACCAACCTTCGTCACCCTAGTGACTGGCTGTTTAATAATTTTATTCGAGACTAGCTCACGCGAAACTTCTACGTTATTTACCATATTAATCTTGTAAATAGATTGCTTGCGTCCCACTTCACCCATTACCTCGAGTTTAGTTTGACCGGTCGCCATACTTGGGTCATTTTCAGTTTTTTCTTCGTATGGAATTTCTTCCTCCACGGTTACTTCATGGCCACCTGTATGTTTCAAGTGATATTTTGTGGAAAGACCAGCCTCTAGAATGTCGTGTTTTGCCACCTTAGTTACCACATCACCATCATAAACATTAAAACCAGCTTCCTTAAAAAGAGCTTTTGCGTCAGTAGTTGCAGTCATTAAAAATACCGTCTTTTGGCCATCACTTAGCGTGACAGGTTTAGCGCGGTAAATATTAATGCGATAATTGTCAGAATTAATCCGTTCCGTACGGGCAGGCTCCACCTTATCATAATTTTCTACAGCAATATTTGAGCGCTTCAAAGCCTCTTCGACGGTATTGGCGTTAGTTTTAATCGTCAAAGTTTTATTGTCGGCAAAAAATGTCACATAATGCATGTCCGAAATTTCTCCAGCATCTGGATCTTTAGCCTCGGCAAAAGCCGAACGCACCCTCGAAAATCCGAAGATTATACCAGATAAAACTAGCAAAAAAGCGCTAAAAACATATAGCGTCTTATAAGTCTTGGCTATTTTGAAAGCACTACTCACCTAATTATTATAGCATATCGTGATTTATCGATAAAGTTTACGCTAATTTATGATAAAATAAACTTAAGAGTTATCACATAAAAAGGATGTTTCATGAATCAAGCGGACAACACCGAAGACTTTGCCAATTTAATGGAAGAATTGAATAATTACACCCCCGAAAATAAATCTGGAAATATTAATTCTTCGACTCAAGCTCCCGAAGGCTCTTCTACTATTGATTTAGATAAGCTTGATGCGGCTTCTGATGCTAATCAGCCAGTCACCATAGCCCCATCCGCCGACTTTGCTTCTTCTATGAATCAAACTGCCACTACTTCTGCTACAACTAAAAACCCAGACGATTTAACCGCGTCTAACCATACCCCACTTTCACCTCTGATGAATTTGGATGGTACGGAAAATACCGAGGCGGTTAAAGCTGCTGAACCTGCCAAGGACTCAGCTCCAGATGATGTCGATTTTACCAAAGAAGATCAAGCAGAAGATGCCGAAAAAAATGAACATGAAAAATTTCTCGAAGATCAAGAGAAAAATCCTCTGAAGGCCGCCGATCCAGTTCCGGGTTCTATCGGTAGCGCAGTTTCTTATCATGATTACGAAAAAGAGAAGAATGAAGAAGCTACCAAGGCGCAAAATCCAGAGAAAAAGTCACTTAAACTCGACCCGAAAATCATCGCCATTATTGCCATTGCCGGTATTTTTGTAATTTTTGGCGCCATCTTCTTGATTAATACCTTGAGTAATCAGCCGAAGAAATCTTCTCGCGCCAGTAATAAGAGCACCGTCGTTGCTAATGAAAATCAAATTCTCGAATGCGCCACCAAAGTTTCCGAAGAGAATCGCACGAAATATAATGCCGCTTCTGGTGAGGTGACTAAGATTTTTACTTACAGTTACGACTCCTTATCGAGCATTGAAATCCGTACAGTTTATGAATTTAGCTCCACCGAGGCCGCTAAAACCGCCAAGCAAGCTATTGATTCGGAAAATCAACTCACAGAAAATAATGGTCGTACCGAAAAGATTGAAAATCACAAGACTATCACCTCTGGTTTGGATGGTAAAATCGTCTCTCTTTCGGTCATTGTAAAATCGGAAGACCTTGAAGCGTATCAGAAGACTGATGACTTTAAAAATCAAAGTTTCGCTACCGCGGACGCTGACGGCAAACTTGATCTTTCGATTAATAATGTGCTCACTACCCAAAATCTCCAGGGTTTCTCCTGTAGTATTACCGAATAGAAGATTCAAAAGAGGCTTACTGGCCTCTTTTTTGAATTGAGGAAATACTTGATTTTTGCTATAATTATTAGGAAATTATGAAAAATATCTATATTACCACTGCTATACCTTATGTTAACGGCCTCCCACATATCGGACATGCCGAAGATTATTTGCTTGCTGATATTTATAAACGCTACCAGGAACTTCTGGGCAACTCTGTGCGTTTTCAGGCTGGTACTGATGAGCATGGTAATAAAATTGAGAAAAAAGCCAAATCTCTAGGTATCGACACGCAAAAATACGTTGACGATAATGCCAAAAAATTCCAAGAATTCATTGCGCGTTTTGATGTGAAATACACAGATTACATCCGTACTTCCGATCCAGAACATATGCAGCGTGTGCAGGAAATTTGGCAAAAACTTTCAAAACATATTTATACTGCCAGCTATGATGGTTGGTATTGCGAAGGTTGTGAAAGTTTTGTCACCGAAAAAGAATACACCGAAAATCAAGGTATTTGTCCAGACCACCAAACGCCATATAATCGCCTTTCTGAATCAAATTATTATTTCCGTATTAGTGATTTTAAAGATGAAATTCGTGCCAAAATCGAAAGCGGGGAAATGCAAATCCTGCCAGAATTTCGTAAGAATGAAATTTTGAAACTTCTAGCTGATGCGCCAGATGTTTCGATTTCACGTCCAAAATCACATCTTTCTTGGGGTATTCCGGTACCAGGGGATGAAGAACAGGTGATGTATGTTTGGATGGATGCGCTCACGAATTACATTACCGTCCTCGGTTATCCAGACCAGGATATTTCCAAGTTTTGGCCAGCCACGGTTAGTATTGTCGGTAAAGACATCCTGCGTTTTCATGCTATTTTATGGCCAGCGATTTTACTTGGCCTCGGCCTTCCTCTTCCGAAGACTCTCCTTTCACATGGTTTTATTTTGGCGAACGGTACGAAAATGAGTAAGAGCATTGGTAACGTTGTGGACCCTATCGAAGTACTCGATAAGCATGGGGTTGATGCTTTCCGTTATTTCTTCTCTCGCCATATCGATACCTTCCTGGATTCTGATTTCTCTTGGGAAAAATTTGAGAATGCCTATAATAATGAACTCGCGAACGATTATGGTAACCTTGTTCAGCGTTTAGCTACCCTCTGTAAAAAGAATCAGGTCAGTCTCACGGACACGCCAGCTCTTGAGTTCACGCCAGAATATCGTGAATTGATGGATAATTTTAACTTCTCTGGTGCTATTGATTATGCTTGGGGTCACGTGCAATTAATTAATAAACATATCGAAGATCAAAAGCCATGGACTGTGGCTAAGACTGATCCAGAAGCTGCTAAACAAATTCTAGTTAATCTCGTAAACGAGCTTCTCCTGGTTAATCATATGCTTAAACCGTTTTTGCCAATCACCGCTACGATTGAACAAATTTTTACCGCCTCTGAAATCGCCCCACCAGCTACTCCACTCTTTCCAAAGGAGCGCTAAAAAATAGCCCATTGCGGGCTATTTTTTAATATATAATATAAAGCTAAAAATCCTATCCGAAATATATCTATAAAAATAAGACCCTCGCGTGGGGGTCTTATTTAGTTTGCTACAGATTATTTGCAGCACTTGTCGTGATGTTTTTCTTCACAGCAATCACATTCGCAGTCATCTGAAAGAGCCTTAGCTACATCGGCTACGAAGAAGGCAAGGATGCCAGCTACGAGTGGGGTGATAATGTGAACCAAAGATTCGAGAGCTACGGTACCCATCAAAGCGTCAAATTTCTCAGCTGAAGTAGGGAAGATTTGATACATGATAGCAATAGCTGGGTTCAAGATGAAATTATTGCGAAGCTTAAAGAAGCTGTCGGAAAGAATCAAACAGAAGAGAACTGCGAGAGTTACACCACCAGCGATAATCGCTGCGTAGGTGAAAGCACTTTTCTTGTGGTTGTATTCTTGGGCACGGTTGAAGAAGAATGCTACAGTGAAGACACCGACGAATTCGATCAACATGTATTTCCAGAAATCGCTACCGGTTGCAGCAGTGAGAGCTGGAAGTTCAGCGCTGGCGCCACTAGCTGTGCGGAGACCGCCGATAATTAATAAACCAAGCCATGCACCGACTACCTGAGCTACGATGTAAAGTACACCGCGAATTGCTGAAACGCGACGAGTCGCCATCATGCCGATTGTGGTAGCTGGGTTAAGATGCGCACCTGAATAGGCATAAACTGCCAAGGTAATCGCAAGGAAACCAAACAAAATATAAAGTGGTTGTTGGATTCCAAGGGTTAGAAGAAGCATGGAAAGGAACATCGTTCCGATTACTTCACCGATTACTGCACCCCAAATACGTGGAGTTTCGAAAATCGTTAAAATATTCTCACCTTCAGGATATTTACGAGCGAAGAAACCCTTGAATGGATTCTTGCTTTCCTTAATTTTCTTTTCTACTTTGAGGACTTCTTTTGTTATTTTCTTTTCAGCCTTCTCAGTCGCTTTTTTACTATCGTCGACAACTTTTTCGACGACCTCGATAACCTCTTCTTTAATTTCGGCTACCTCTGGTGTATTCACAGTCGTTTTTGGCTTGTGTGCAGACTTTTTAGTCTTTTTTGCCATTTTACCTCCTTAATAATATTAAAAAAATTATATCATAATATGATAAACTATGGTAATGTATATCGAAAGGAAAAGATGGGCGTAATTGTACAAAAAGATCAAGATAAAAATGCAGATCTCACTCAAAGAATTACCGCGGACCTTCGAAATCGTGCCAGGATGCAAGCTAAAATGAGCGATCCTGACTTGGTGGAAGATTCTGATTATGCTAAAGACCTTAAAGTTACTAGTAAATTTGGTTGGTTTTGGCCAGTATTAATCATCCTCGCAGTGATTTCTTTAATCTTCATTAAATTCTTCTAAGATTCTGCATTAATCGCGTCGAATTGGCGCGATTTTTTCTCTCCAATACGTCTTCAACTTCACCTCAAAACAGAGTATAATAGAAGGAGTTATGGAATTGGAACAGCTAAAAGCCGAACTTAAATCTCTCGGCGAAGAATACGCAAAAATGAAGACCTTAGCTCCCGAAGAGCGTAAGGCTTTTGGTCAAGCTTTGAATCAAAAAAAGCAGGCCGTTATCGAACAAATTAAGGCTCTCGAAGCCGCCAAGCAAAATACCGCCGTGAAAGCGATTGATCTTACCGCCCCATTCGACGTTAATCAATCGAAAATTACTTTTCACCGTGGCAGTCGCCATCCATTGATGATCGAACTAGATCGCGTGATTGATATTTATTCCCGTATGGGTTTCGAAGTCATGGAATCTACTCAGCTTGACGATGAATTTCATATGTTTGAATCTTTGAATTTTCCAGAAGGTCATCCGGCTCGTGATGGTTATGATACTTTCCGCACCAAGGAAGGTTTTATTCCGCCTGCTCATACCTCTACCATGCAATATCGCGCACTCACTTCGAGGTTAGATAATCTCGAGAAGGATGGTCAGATTGCCGTGGTGATTCCAGGTCGCGTCTTCCGCAATGAAGATGTCGATGCTACTCATGAACACACTTTCTATCAATGTGAAGGTGTCTTTGTTTCCAAAACCGCTAATATGTCCGAAATGCTCGGCGTCTTGAAAAATTTCTTTGAAACCTATTATGGTGAAAAATTGCGTATTAAAACTCAGCCTGGTTTCTTTCCATTCACCGAGCCTTCACTAGAGCTACTTGTCGAAAAACCAGCTTCTCTCGGTGGTAAGGGCGACGGTTGGTTGGAACTCATGGGTTGTGGCATGATCCATCCGAATGTCTTAAAATCTGCCGGTATCGACCCCGAAGTCTATCACGGTTTTGCCTGGGGTGGCGGTATTGATCGTCTAGTCATTATGAAATATCATCTCAATGATATTCGCTTCTTTGAATCAGCCAAACTTGAATTTTTGGAGGAATTTTAATGCTTATTTCACTCAATAAAATCAAACAATATGTCGGCTCTATTCCAGTTTCCGATGAGGAGTTAGTAAAATTAATCGGTTCACGTCTCGTCGAAGTCGAAGGTGTGATGGATATAGCTGAAAAATATCGTGGCGCCTATCTCGCTAAGGTGGTAACCTGTGAAGATATTCCAGGTACTCACTTACACCTCTGCCAAATCGACGCCGGTCCAGAACTCAATCAAAAGTTTTCTACCCTGGATTCTGGTCTCGTACAAATCGTCTGCGGTGCGCCAAATGTTCGTGCTGGCATTATCGCTGTCTGGCTTACTCCAGGCAGTATCGTGCCAGATACTTTTGGCGGCGAGAATTTCATGCTTGGTTCACGCAAGCTTCGTGGTTATGAAAGTTTTGGTATGTTGGCTGGACCAGATGAGCTCGGACTTTCTTCTAATCATAAATATATTGCCGAGGTTGACGAATCTCTTGGTTGTCCAGGGCAGGCTCTAGCGGATGTTTTTGATTTAAATGATAAGATTTTAGATATCGAAAATAAATCCCTCACCCACCGTCCAGATACTTTTGGTTTGATTGGTTTTGCGCGCGAAGTTTCCGGTATTCTCGGTCAAAAATTCTCTGAACCAGTGAGCTTTGATCAGTCTATAGATAAAATTAGCGACGAAATCACGATTGAAATTGCCGACCAAAAACTTTGTCCACGCTACTCGGCTTGTTTGATTAATGTCTCTGATTTAAATCTAGCGAACCCCGTTTCTCCGGAATTTTCTGATCTCTATCCTATGACGAAAGATTCAGTTTTATTAGCTAAATCTGGCATGAACTCAGTTAACCCAATCGTCGATGCGACGAATCTTACGATGTTAGAGCTAGGCCAGCCACTTCATGCTTTTGACTATGATAAATTTGTTAAAATCGGTGGTTTAGATCACGCGAAAATCATCGTACGTGCGGCGCGTGCCGGTGAATCTTTAACTTTGCTCGATGGTAAAACCATTGAACTAAATTCCAATGATATCGTGATTACCTCGAACGACATCCCAGTCGCCTTAGCCGGCGCCATGGGTGGGGAATCGACCAAAATCGACGCCTCGACCACCCGTATCTTGCTCGAGTCGGCCACCTTTAGTCTCTATAATTTACGTAAGACTCAGA
>CALIXG010000106.1 GCA_938046495.1 uncultured Candidatus Saccharibacteria bacterium
GAATCGTGCAGCCAGTATAGCTACTAATACGCTTATTAAAACTGATCAAATCCTTATTGGGACGATTTTCTACTTTGATGACTTCCCACTCCTTAATTGCCTCTTCATAGGTATTAGCTATAGATGAAGCAATGAGATAACGTCGATATTTAGCAAAAGCCTCGTCAAATTTCATCTTTTTAATGCGATTCATAAGTCTCCTCCTTATTGGACGACAAAGTACTGACAGGTTAAATCAGTTAAGTTTTTGAATTCATAAGATTTAGATTCTGTCATATTGAAATCCGCTAACTGATAGAGTTGTTCATTGGTATTCTGGACTCGAAAAGCATCTTTTGGTAGCACCTGCATAATAGAATTAAGTGGCGGTAGCTGATAACACTCATCATTTCGCATAGCGCGCAGAGCTTTGTCAATCATCTTGTGCACTTCACGAGTTCGAATTTCGAGTGCCTGGGCAATTTGACTAAATTTCCAGGGTTCATGGATATCGATACCAAAAAACAAATCAAGACAATTGAAGAAATCTTCTGGGAAACGCTTTAATACTTCCATTACGCGGTTGATTTCTCTTTCGGAAAGCAAAACAAAGTTTTCATAGCTTTGATGGCTAGATAATAAGGCATCCTTGTCGCAAATTAACTGGTTAGCTTCGGAAAAATCACTATAGACCATTTGATAAAGTCTATGCACCGCAAAAGTAGCTTGAGTGTTAGCTGGTGTAAGTTCTTCACGAATATAACCCTTATCAAGGAGGACCTGCCAGAAGCTGCGACGCCATTTGGTGTGCTTTTTGTTAGGTGAAATTTCATTATAAAAAACTTCCCTTGCTTGTAAGACTAAAACTTCACCAGGTATTTTGGTTTCTTCGTGTGCACGAATTACGTGGCTTAAAAGACAATTTTCGTAACTCACGGTGGTGATGCCATATTCGAAGCCGGGTTGATTACGAGACTGACATTCGTCAGCCCAATGAATGGTGTAGCAGCCAAGCTCTGGTAAAAGCTCGGCTAGATTATTCTGATTTACTTCTTTACAAAAAGTTAACATAAAAATCCCCTCCATTTTTAAGTTTTCAGTTACCCACAAATTGTCAAAAAACGATTTAATTCAAAGAAATCAAAAAATGAACCAAATCTATATAATTCTACCATAAAAAGTATAAAATGTCAAAAATAGTCTAGACAAAGTAAGTGAGTTATGTTATTATAACGTCAGCGCTAGACGAGCTCTTTTATAAACAGGAATGGGAACTTAACCAAGGTTAAGGAAGCCTCGCAAGCTGAATTAACCCAAATACTTTTTTTAGCGTCAAATCACACATTTTTGGAGAAGAAGTACACTTAGACCTGAAAGACAGATCGAAACGCTAGTAGGCGGAGGGCTGTGTGAATTCATAGGTTTTCGTTGAGAGATTAAGTAGATTCTTCCGAGATGTATAGTCGTTGGTCGAGTGTTTTGAGCTACGCAGCGCAAAAATATACCACCCTTTTAAGAAGTACATACAACAATTCAAAGATGTCTTTAGGTTTTATTTGCAATGTAACTCGTTCCCATTCCCTGTTTGTTTTACAGTATCCGTGCGAGAAGTACGGAGTCCACCGCCAACTCAGTGGCGGAACGCAATTTCCCTTTGGGTGCGACTGCGCCCACCCTCCCGACTAGTTCGGGATTTTTTTATGGGTCAAAATTAAAAAACCCGCAAATTGCGGGTCGTGGTATTACTTTTAGTAGTCGATGATTTAGAGAAGCCGTTAGGCTTTTGCCTGAGAGATCCTAGTTCGAATTTCTGGGAGACCACTTCTGAAGAGCCAACATAAGGCGTCGTTGATGATTTTTTGATTAAAATCTGGACGATCACGCTCTACGGTAGCCTTAATTACTCCATTCATAGACTGCTTAAAGTCGACAACCAAAGAAATTAAACCGTTGGTGCGCGTCGACAATTCGCCAAAAACGTCAACCCAGTCGCTCCAAGTGAGATTTTGACCGCTATTATCGAGTTCAAAATAATAAATTGGATTTCCGGTTTTAGTAGCTTCTTGTCTGATTCGAATCATATTATCCCCTCCTTGTAAAGAACTATTGCATACGCAAAGTAACTTTTATATTCTAACATATTCATTATAAAATGTCAAAAAAATAGTTTAGCACTGTAAAAATAACAGAGGTGTGATAGAATGAGGCTAGAAAGTTAGCTTTGGTTAAAGTACATTGAAAATTAGTGCTTAGATTTATTTCATGAGAGGGGTGAAAAATGATGAATAAAGACGATCACGAGAAAAAGGGCGTTTGACGGCGAAGCAGAAGTTTCATGAGGATATGGTGCTGGGTTCGAAATTTATCCAGGATTGGTATCTGTTCCCCACGGTAGCGGTGGATGGAATTGAATTTGCCTATGGTAGATTTTTGCGGAGTTTTGTTTTATTTTTACAGAGGCCAATATTTGCTTTGGAGATTCAAGATCTAGGGATTTCACTATTTGGGGCATCGCGGTATCCTTGTTTTGATAATATATTGGAGTTTGAACAATCTGGGTTTTATGGAGTAATTGATCAGGTTGCACGAATTGACAGGCTTACGGGGAAGGAGACTGAATTATTTATCAAAAGTATCAAGAATCAGCATCATAGGTATGAAATACGTAAGCCGATTAAGGTGCTTAAAATAGCGGCGGCAAGTGGCGAATTTTACGTAAATTTAAGTGATATCAAGACGTCGTTTAAGGTATTACTGGGTGATAAAATGAGGCAGAATAATAAAGCGAATTCGGTTTTAGATAACCTCGACTTAAATCGGGTGATACTAGATCGAGAAATCTTTTCGGCGATGAGTTTTATCGATGGCTATGACGATATGCTGGAGTATTATGGACTGGATGAAGATGATCTTCTCGAGGAGGATGAAGATTTCGAGAGGCCCAATGGTGAAGCGAAAGATAAACCGGATAATTTGGGCAGACTCAATATCGACGGTCAGAAGCCGACGACATTGGAGATGGATAGCTCGAAAAAGAAAGACACTGGTTCAGACGGCTCTAAGAAAAACGATAAGCCAAAAGGCGGGCCTAAAGATGGTAAAAAGCGAAAAAAGAAACCATAATCTAAGCATTAATGAGAATCCCAGCTTCAACGGCTGGGATTTTTTCATTAAATGTGGTATAATATAAAGGTTAAGTTTTAAAGTACATTTATTTTAGTCGATGATACACGACAGAAAGGCGGGGATAAGTATGTCGAAAAGACGCGAACGTGAGAAGGCGCAGGAGATGCGTGCTATGGCAAATTTGCGGATTTGCCGGGATTATTCCCTGGTGAGTCGATGGGATTTCGAGTTTATGGAACCCCATACAGTGATAGATCAGTTTACACTGCTTAAGATGTTCAGTGCATTTTATTTCGGACATCTGCCGAAATTTGATTTTGATGAAGGTATTTGCTTGTGCGGAGTAGATTCCGATGATGCTAGGAGGCCGAGCAAGATTTTGAATGTCCAGTCTATTGAGAAACTGGATTTACCGCTAATGAGCAAGGAGGAACTGTTAAACATTTTCCGACCAGAAAACTGGAAGGAGATGCAGGAAACTATCGGCGATAGTGAGATTTACCTTGTAACCTCGAAATTAAATAAATATTATCTAGTTTCTACGGATGCTAAGTTAATTTTCATGAGTCGCTTGGAACAGATCCATAATGGTGCCACGCTCGCCACTTTGGATGAGTAACCGTAGAGTCGTCGTCTAAGTTTTTCTAGTAAGAGTTCCTAAAGGATAGGGGGCTCTTTTTTTGTGATTTTAGGGATAATTATACTCAATGTAGTTTTTAGTATTGCCATCCACTAGGGTGGGGTATAATTAAAATATGATAGAGTGCGAGGTGAAGGAATTGATTCGGGAATTTCATGCAATTTTGGAGCCGGATTTTCCAGAATGGCTACAGGAATATATTGAAACACCAGTCTTACAGAGGTAGAAGCACATCAGCATCACTTGCGGAACGATTTATTCGGATTTATTTGAGAGCCAGAGATTTTATTCAAGTTTGGATCATGCGGTGGGGGTAGCGTTGATAGTTTGGCACTTTACTCACGATAAAAAACAAACTTTAGCAGGACTTTTTCATGATATTGCGACTCCAGTGTTTAAACATTGTGTGGATTTTATGAATGGCGACCATTTGACGCAGGAGTCGACAGAAGATTTGACGACAGAAACAATTACTAAGTCGTCGGAAATTAGGCGACTATTGAAGCGGGATGGTATTTTAATTTCTGAGGTAGATAATTATCACCTTTATCCGATTGCAGATAACGATACGCCGAAATTATCGGCAGATCGTTTGGAATATTCACTGGCAAATATGTTGTTCGCGTATGGAGTGGCGGATTTGGCGGGAATTCGTGAAATGTATGC
>CALIXG010000107.1 GCA_938046495.1 uncultured Candidatus Saccharibacteria bacterium
AGCGATGTTTCAAATTTGATATCAAGATGGTTTGGATTATCACTAGCGTCAAAGATGCGGTTGATGAGACCTTGCAAGAGGCTGATACGATGGGAGCGTTTCTGGCGATTGGTGAATTAGTTTCCGAGATTGCCGCAAGTATTGGGCGCAAGAGCGAGTTACCATTAATTCTAGAATTTAAGCAAAATTTTAATAAGCAACCAAGTTAAAGTGACCTGAAAATCTAAAAATTTATGATTGGCTATAGCTCTGGATTCCGACCGAAAATTCAAAAAATACCATGATTAATTCAAGTTCTGAAAAATTTGTCAAAAAGGGACGCTTCTCGCGTCTCTTTTTTCTGAAAATATGCTATAATATATAAAATATTTTACTAATTCTGCATGGAGAAAATATGGCAGTTAAAAAGAAAAAGATTGTGATTTCTAAATTGAATCGTAACAACAATCACAAGCACAGCGAAAAGCGCAAGCACAACAAATAAGAAAATAACCTCTGATGAGGTTATTTTTTCTGGCCAGTACGAGATTAAAAACGTAGCGAACTAAACATACAGAGAGTGTGTCGGAATTTCAAAAAACTCCTTAAGGCTTAATCAAAAAACTACATTAATCTAGATAGGGCTTGTCGCTAAAATATTCTCGAAGATCCTGGCAAGGTCCGCCTTGGATGGTTTCGCCGTTATCGGCAAAATCATCACCACAAGTAAGTTCGCCATCGTCGAGGTCACAGCTATTAAGATTACAGACGGCGACAGAGTCAGTAGAGTAGGTGGCGGATTCGATAGAATCTGGGTCAAAAGTGGAATTATCGTAATCCGAATCATAAAGTACTTCAGTGTCGCTGAGCTTTGAAACACAATCGGTGGTTAATTGAGCTTCGTCGATCTTCGAAACATAATCGGCAAAATTTTGATTTTCTTCGTTCATTACTTTTATTATAAACTAGATTTTTCTGAGTGAACCGAAAAATAAAAAGAGCCGACTGGCTCGATTTGGTTTGGTACACCCGGGGGGATTCGAACCCTCGACCCTCTGTTCCGAAGACAGATGCTCTAATCCGCTGAGCTACGGGTGCAAACGAAGAGATTGGAAAAAAATTTATTTATTTCCAATCGATGAGTGCTGCATCCGAACCGCCATAGGTGGTACGGGTGCAAGTGAGGTTTCCCTCTCTTTAATTTTATCATAGAATAAAAAATACGCCGAGAAATTCTCGGCGTACCATGTTTTTCAAAGGGCAATTAAAGTCTCAGTCAAAACTTTGAGATTAGAAGCCGAAGTTAAATCCGGAAGTTTAGAAATTTCCTTGAAGGCAGCTGCGATATGGCCAAGCGGAATATACTTGATCTTGCAGTCCGAAAACATTTCTTCATTTGTATCAGTTTTATATAAGGTTTCTTGAGTTAAATTTTCTGCACCCGCAATTTCATCGGCATCTTCGGCAATAGAATCGCCGGTTTCATATCTGATAAATTCCAGGTAGCGCTGCTCCGTGAGCAGTGTTTGCTTGTTTTTGAGATCTTTCAAATAAACCGCAACCAGGTTATGATCGATTTTATTGGCTTCGCATTGAAGCTTATCGACCAGACGCCAGAAACTACAGCGACGCAAATCACTACTTCTAACATAACGGAGAAAGGCCGGCTGGCGAATCAACTTGCTGATATTTAGATAAATATCATTAATGCGCCTCCAGCTTTTGGCATAGCCGTCGATGACAGCCTTAAGCTTGCGAATATTACCGCTTTCCACCCAACGATCCTTGTAATACTGACAAGAGTCGGTGGTAAGTGTCACGTAGCGAATGTCATTCGCGGTTTGCTCGGCAAGATTCAACAATTCTTTATGATCGAGAATCGATTCGGCGTCATCGGTCTTGGATTTTGCTTTAGACTTTTGACACTTTATTATCTTTTTCCAACGAGCATCTGTCATGTCATCTATATTGTCATTCTCATGAAAGTCGTTGATATAAAATTCGATGCTTTTCAACGCTTTCTTATGTTCGTGAAAAATTTGCTCGACATACCCCAGTGTGCTGCAAAGTGATCCGGCCATTAATGCAATTCCTTGATCCATATTTCCCTCCTTTGAAAAATGTAAAAGTTCCATCTACACGCGTATAGAAAAAATCTACAGGTTGTAGTAAGGTGATTATAGTATATTTTGGGGGGAAAATAAAGAGGTGGGGGTAATTTTTATTTTCGTTCTGGACGAAATGCGCAAAAAATGATAAAATAACGAATGAGTCGGGCCGGTAGCTCAGCTGGTTAGAGCACGAGCCTCTTAAGCTTGGTGTCGTGGGTTCGAGTCCCACCCGGCTCACCATCAGGGGAACCTGTGGAAAACTCAGGTTCGAAAATGAAATTATATGGTGATTTACATGTGTAAATCACCTTTTTTGTGCATCAATTTTGAGATTCGATAACCATGCCTAGTACTAGATTTTTTCGACTAAATCTACTTTTCTAACCTGTTAATTAGCGAATTTAGTGAGCTTATAAATTCTTCCTCTTATTATTTCGTTTTTCTAGATTCTTATTTTTAATATAATCGACTCCTTCGTCTATTTTTACAACATCATTTTTGTAAAATCTGCCATATCCTTTTTTGAGCTATCCCTGATGACTTTTAGAGATTCTCTGTAATTAAAACTATACGTTTTACCGCGTCATCGATGAGAATGCGCCGAATATTATGCGGGAAGTTTTTAGATTGAAAAGTTCGGTTTAGAATATATTTACTTCTACCCCCTTCTAAAGCATCTTAAACACTCTAAATTCGACAAACGTTTTATAAATTATTCCCGTGTTGCTATATAATGGCAATATTAAGGAGACTTACTCATTGTGTGGAGGAGAGATAAACAATAACTAGCTTTATATTATTTTTAAAATGTCACGGAAAAGGCCGCTTCCCTTAAACTGTTTTCCATTCAATATAACTACGTCTTTTCCAAATAGCGATGACGCCGCGTCGTAATCATTTTTTCTGCTATCCATCTTTATTATCCATTCCCAGCCGCCCGGATATAGGGCACGGTAGCAATTCAAGCCATTAAACTTACATCGATGTGGGTATACCCCCACACCATCCATCAGATCACTATCGTCGGTCATTTTAAATAGCCATATAGAATACTCATCACATTCACCGGAAGACTTCAATCTTAATAGCTCGGCTATTCTGGCTGTATGCTTTTGGCCAATATTAATATTTTTATAACACTCAAGACTAAAACAAGAACACCTGAAGATGTCAGCCAAAAATGCAATTTTAATATCCGTAGGAGAGTAACCAGAAATTATCTTATGTGACGATTCTAATGATATGTTTTCATTATTTCTCATAAACTTAGCTCGAATGTCTTCGTATTTACTAAGAGAATAATCGCATGCTTTACATAGTACACCAGTCTCCGTTTGATAATGACCATAATCAGCTTCCGTTAATATTCCATCTTTTCTCGTAAGTATTAACGCGTGTTCACCATGTTCGGGTTTCATTTTGCCTACATATGTAGAGCGAGATATTGCATGAGATGCAATCTTATTTTGAGTGGTAATTTCGATGCCACATATACGACATATTCCATATACTTTATTACTTATTTTAGCCATTTATTGCAATTCTCAAATATTTATTTGTTCATCACAAAAATTGATACTTCGTAATAATTCTATAGCTTCTCGCTTGATTCTTATATAGTTCAATATAAACAGGTTTTTATGTTTCATTTTTTATATTTCTTTCTCAAAAATGAACAGGTACTCATGCGCCAATAGAAGGAAGTTATATTTAATACTGTTAGTCTTCCAATAACCAGTCGCTCGACAGTTATGTTGTTCTTTCATGATAATTTCTTTTAATTTGAAACCGGCATCTTCAAATATCTGCATCGTTTTAAAACTGAGCGGAATGACATGACCTTTCTGACGCGTATCGCCCATTAAAATCGCGCAGAATTTACCAAATTTTAACACGCGATAGCTTTCTGATGCTACACTTTTCATTTGTTCTAAAAAATCATTGACCTTAAAGTTTGATAAATCCTGTGGAACATCTTGACCCTCACTGTAGTGAATGATATTCGCATATGGCGGATGAGTACATACTAAATCAATGCTTTCATCTGGGATTGGTTTTAGATTGCGAGCATCACATTTCGATACCTTAACCATACCATTTGCACCTTCATGTTTAAATTTTACTTTTTCACGACATCTTTTAAGTGCGACCGGGTTAATATCCATCCCAATGATATTACGGTTTAATAGCTTTGCCTCCACTAATGTAGTACCGCCGCCGGCAAATTGGTCTAATACCCAATCACCCTCTTTTGAATAGCGAAGTAGAATGTTTCTCGGAATATATGGCGACCAGTTACCGCGCCATTTCGCATCGTGGGTGGCCCAATTACCACGATTAGGAAAACTCCAAACGCTAGTCATTTCTAATTCGAAGTCGTCTGGCCCCCATTTCTTTATTTCTTTATTTTTATCGGACATACTGACTAAAATCTCCCTATTATGCCACTTTCAAGATCGTTAATATTGTAAACATCGTCCAATACGTCAAAAGTTTCTTCAAGGTTATTTCTAGCGCTATTCCAGCCTTTTCCGTCAGTAAACCATGCAAACTTAAAACCATCTATCGTTTTAGCTTCAAGTGCGAGTGTTTTATAACTACGAGCCGTTTCATTGAGCTTAGAGCCACCACCACCATAAAAATTAGTTTCGATTCCATAGATATTGTTGTCGGTTTTAATTACGAAATCAAAGCGTTTTTCGGCCTTACCCTGGTTAGAGATTACAGAAAGGTTGATATTCCATTTATTTTCAATTTCGCTAAGATTCATTTCCTTAAAGTAATCTTTACCTTTAATATAGCCAGCTTTTTGGATGTATCCCTCTACAAGATTCTCCATTAAATGACCGCCACGATTCTTGCGACCATTAGAATCTAGGCCTGTTTCTACGCCAGTAGCATAATCCACTAAGTTGCTAATAATGTGGTCTGCGATAAGGTCGAATAAGCCAGTCTTTCGCATAAAGACCTTATACTGTTCGGCAGAATAGTTCATTTTACTGAAGTTGTAGTTATACTCACCATCTTCGTCTATTGCATATATTTCGTTAGAACGAACTGCCAACAAAATAGGAATACACTTTAGTGTTTCAGGGTATTTAGCGATAAGATCGTCGAATTCCCGCTCAATATTCTGAGAACCAACAAGTGTATTTAAAATATTTAATTCTACCCTAATAGCGTCTACATTTTTGTGGATCTTTGGAAAATCGATATAATAATCATAGTCGGCAATACTTTCCCGAAATTTTCCTAGCCAGTCGTTAAAATTTCTTTTCATTTTGCTCCTTTCTTTAAAAGTTTGATATTAATAATTCGTTAATTTTTCCACGTTTGTTGCTATTTCGATTTATCATGCGCGTTGCAAATACTCGTTTGATATTCTGACCTATATAAATATCGTCAAAAAAGCTATCGTCTTCGTCAGTATTCTTTGGATCGGAATTACTCGCGACTATCTTGGCACCTTTTTTGTCTAACTCCTGAATGAATTTCGCAAGCTCTAACTGATTTTTATCGTCAAACATTCCCTCAGTATAGGAAGTGAAGTTGGCGGTCGGTGTTAGTGGACGATATGGCGGATCAAAATAGACGAATGTTTTATTATCTATAAAATAATCAGATTGCTTATAATCACCACACACTATTTTTACATTCTGCAGCTTATTGGATACTAATTTCAAATTGCGCTCGTTGCAAATAAGCGGATTCTTATAGGCGCCCATCGGCACATTATATTCACCCTTGCGATTAACACGATATAGGCCGTTAAAACAGGTCTTATTAAGGAATATCATTAAGGCGGCTAGTTCAACTCCGTTTTCTTTTTTATTCTTAAGCTCGTTAAATCGCGCACGTTTGGCAAGATAAGCTTCTTTGCGTTCATCATTTTCTAATACTAGATAATCACTTTCAAAACGTCTCAAAACGTCCAGCAACGCATTGACATCATCTCGAATTATCGTATATGTATTTATTAGTTCTGCATTAATGTCGCTAATATAGACTTCCTGGAGTTCAAACTTATTTAGAATATCAAATAAAACTGCGCCGCCGCCAACAAACGGCTCTGCGTATTTTGTTATAGTAGCATCTTTGGTGAAAGGGTAGTATTGCTCGATTTCTTTAAGCAATTGTCCTTTACCGCCGGCCCATTTTAGAAATGGCTTTGCTTCGTTATTAATTAAGGATGCGGCTTTTGTTCGTGCATCCATTGGCTTTACGGCATCGCATGGAATTACCCATGAATTTCCGACAAACATAGCACCAATAATGCGCCCCTCAGAGCATAAAGTAGCTACTCTTCGTTGAGAGATATCCCATTTTGTAGCAGTTTCTTTTGCTGAAATATAATTCATTTTACCTCACTTATTCTACTTTTCTATTATATTCTAAATCTAGAATAATACTAGATCTATTCTTACGCTTATACCACTAGAAGAACTGCTATGATTCTGATATAATATTGATATGAAATTGCGGGACGTAGATACTCTACGGACGACGGAAAGGATTTACTGGATAGTTTTTATAACCCAGTACTTGAGTGTGCCGTAAAATATGACCGGGTAACCGGCTTTTTTTCTCCTAAGGTTTTTGCGATTGCAGCACGGGGCTTTAGAAAATGTGTTGAAAATAATTGCAAAATTAGAATAATAACAAGCGTATGTGTTGAAGATGAAACGTGGGATGTGATAAATGAATCCACGAAGCTATCCAATGTCTCAAGATGCCTAGACGATTACACCCTTGATAGCGTCCATGACGAATTGGACTACAATTATCTACAGCTTTTTATGTACTTATATTCAACTGGCATACTTGAAATGAAAGTTGCTGCAGTTAGAGAAGGTAACGGAATATTCCATGAGAAAATTGGCATCATAACGGATTCGTTTGAAGATTCGGTCTCATTTAGTGGCTCAAATAACGAAACGGCAAATGGATGGATTAATAATATTGAAGAGTTTAAGGTATTCAAGGATTGGGAACCAGTCCAAGCAACCTACTGTGCAATTGATAAGAAAAAATTCGAGACTTACTGGGATGGTGAAAGCAACCGTTTCAAAGTTCTAACGCTAGATAAAGCTGAGTCTGAGGGCCTTATCAGAAAGACATTGGAACCAGACATCACCATTGAAGAAATTAAGAAAAGAATCTACGAACAGGAGAATGTAAAACTATACGGAGGTGGCAATAAGCCAAGAACACGCCAGCTCAGACCTTATCAAAAAGACGCTATTGCTCACTGGAAAAATTCAAATTATATTTCAATATTTGAAATGGCTACCGGTACCGGTAAAACTTTTACAACAGTCAGCGCATTAAAGCAATTTCGCGAAGGTAATAGCTCTCTCCACTGCGTTGTCGGTGTACCACTAATCTCGCTACTGGTTCAATGGCGCGGTGAACTGTTGTCTAATTTTGGGGAGGATTTAAAAATCATAGTTGCAAGTTCTTCCGTGGATAATGATTGGCGAAAAGAACTGAGCGATCTAACCATTAGGCTTAAGATGGGCCTAAAAACTGATTTTGCTATCCTTGTTCCATATGTGACCCTTTCAAATGAGGATTTTGTCAGTAAGATTAGACGCATAGGTGCTGATAGTATGGTTTTTCTTGCAGATGAAATGCATAATTTAGTTACAGAGCGCGCAATGGCCGTCTTGTCGGAAGAAATCTTCAAGTATAGGCTAGGATTAAGCGCAACACCAGTCAGGCTTTGGGCGCCAAAAGAAAGTAAGATTGTAACGGCATTCTTTGGAGATGATCCATATATTTTCTCTCTTGAGAAAGCTATCCTCGAAGGATTCCTCGTTCCGTATAATTATTATGTAAAACCTGTTCATTTAACCATAGACGAGTTTGAAGACTATTGTGGAATTAGCAAGGAAATTGGTCGCTATAGCGCTATGGGCAATCAATATAAAGATAGTGAGTTAAATGCATTATTAAAAAGGGCAAGAATAAAGAAAAATGCAGAAAATAAAATTCTAGCGTTAAGTGGCGTTATAGCGGAAAATAAGAAGATAGGACCAATTAGTCACTCGTTATTCTATGTAGATAATTCTGAAATGCTAGAAAAAGTCCAGAAGACTTTACTAGAGTATAATATCGTTTCGTCGAAGTTTACCGGCGAAGAAGATTTAGCCACTAGGGAGGATATAATTGACGCGATACGCAGGAAGGATATTAACGCCATTGTAGCGATTAAGTGTCTAGATGAAGGCGTCGATATACCTTCTGCTCGGAATGCGTATTTTATCTCCAGCAACACAGATCCTAGAGAATACATTCAAAGACTAGGTCGCGTTCTGCGCCGTGATGAGAAAAGCGGAAAAACACATTCAAATATTTATGATTTCATCGTTCTACCACCAAGTAATATGCGTTTTTCAGATGTTAGTGAAAGAACGATTGCTAGAAATCTTGTGAGAAACGAAGTAATAAGAGCAAAATTCTTCTGCGAGCTAGCTAAAAATGCCGAATCTGCGCGAGAGGAGGTCGATGATATCGTAGGGGGAATAGGTATGACATTTACAGAAGAGGAGTTGGATTTAACAAATAAGGAGGATGGCATTGATGGAATTATTGAATAAAAATATTGAAGTCGCCCTTAAAAACCTAGATACTAGTGAAGATAATAAAAAGATTCTAAAGTCAATACTGTATAAGGAACATATTAATCGTGAGCGTGATTGGGACGCAGATGCTCCAAAGGAAATAAAAGAGATTATGCACGGCATATCTAATAGTGGAGAAGAAAATGATTAGTATTAAAAACATTATTCTTAATAGTTTCCGTAACTATAAGAACGCGGAAGTTAATCTTTCTCAAGATAATGGGGTATTCTTTGTCTATGGTGATAATGGCGCAGGTAAATCAACTATCTTGAACGCAATTAACTGGTGTCTCTATGGTGACATTGTATTCCATGGAGTCGAATTTACTCCAGAAGTAAAGCCAAACTGGGCCAATGATGGTGATACTACTGAGGTAAAGTTAATAATCCAAAACGACGACAATACTTACCAATTTAGACGTACGACTTCGGGGTTTGATAATGTTGGCGTATTAGAAGCAAGAGAAATCTCCGACACTGGCAATGCGGGTAGAAGTTTGCCGGAGTATGAAGTTAATTCGATAATAAAACAGGTATTACCAGAAAATATTAAGAATTTATTCTTCTTAAGTGAGAATTTTTCCAACGAGATTCTTGGCCATAAGAGTGCTAATAGCTTAAAGTCCAATGTGTATAAAGTCTCTGAATTAGATACTATAACTAGTGCCATTGAGCATTTAGACTTGACTGAGAGTTACTATGCAAAAACTATTAGTAAGGCCACTAAAGATTACGAGAAGATTACATCGTTGGTCGGCATTATCGAACATGACAAAAAAATGGTTGACGAAAATGAAAAAGGCATAGAACTTGCGAAGACTAAAATAGCGGAGCATGAAGAGACACTCAATAAGCTGAAAGAAGCTTTAGTTAATTCAAAGCAAACAAGAGAATTGGTTCAACAGCGCGATTTTTGGAAGAGCCAGCTAAATGATGTTGAAGATGATTTAGCAAAGGATGACGCAAGCATAACGGAGTGTATGCATAATACGTTCTATAAAGTTTTGCTAATAGATGAAATTATGGAATACTCCGAGGCTCTAAGCATTGCGCGTGAAGCCGGAAAAATTCCTGCCCCTATCAACCCTAAAATCATTGCACAAAGTAAACGCGATGGGATTTGTGCTTGCTGTCTTAGAAAAATTACCGAAAAAGAAATCGAGGTTATGGATAAGCAACAGGCTAAATATGAAGAAATTGATAGATTGAAATTTTTAGCAGATGGCATCAATGAGTTCTCTGACTTAAGAGAACAAATAAAGGCTTCTTATTACGTTCTTTGCGATGCAATGGAAAGCCGTGATAAAAACAGCAAAAAGAAAATTAGCGTAGAAGAGCAGCTTGACGCCGTCTCTGAGAAAATTGATAGCGCTGCTGAGGCGAATATTCCAGACAACCCTGAGGAACGAAGGAGGGAGATTGAAGGCAAAATAGAGAAATGGCAAATTCGTCGTAGAGAGTATGCTAATAATATTGTTCAGCTAAAAACTGAAATCGAAAAATCATATGCCGAAAGAAAACGTCTTATGACTTCTGCTGGCGGCGATGCACAAAGTCTAGAGGCTGAACTTGATAAAATTAAGGAATTACGCGATCTATTGGTTGAACTTCGTGAAAGTACAGAGGAAATCATCAAAGAGCGTATTAAGGCAGGTGTCTGGGAATCGTTTAAAAAGATATTACCGGACACTCAGTTTGCGGAAATCTCTCTTGACGAAAATTACTCGTTTAGTTTTATAGATAAGGGTGGATTTGAGTCTAAAGTCGGCAAATTAAGCGTTGGAGAAGCTAAAACGTTAGCATTAGCCCTTATATCGACGCTATCAAATGATATTGGTTATTCCGATACACCACTATTTGTCGACAACCTGTTTGCCGGTATCGAAACGTCTCACTTTGAAGATATTACTCGCTGCGTAGAATCATTGTCCGACAAGAAGCAAATATTTATTACATATTTGTATGCTAAAGGGAGCACCAGGGTTTCTAGATACTTTAATCCAGCCGTAATTAGACAAGAGATAAAAGTAGCTAAAGGCGACGATGGTATTTGCCGCGCAGAGGAGACAAAATAATGGCAAAAGATGTAACATGGCCAACAATTAGGTCGACCGTAACCGATAAAGGCATTATAGATGCCATAAAAGCTCATGACGGGAGACTTAGAAATATTGACTCTAAAGATTTATTATTGATAGCAGCCGCGCTAGCCGTCAAGAACAATCTTCCATATGATAAAGGCCTAGAAGAAAAAATGTCCGATACTATTAGTTATGCTAACTTAAACGGCCCAGCGTACCAAGAATATCGTCACTACATATCAGCGATCTACTTCTCAACAAAAGCTAATAAAAGTATTGAGAATATGAAGGACGTTACAGATATGGTCAGAAATTTCGAG
>CALIXG010000108.1 GCA_938046495.1 uncultured Candidatus Saccharibacteria bacterium
CTCGTCGCGCTTATCACGATCACAATATCGGCCTGATTATCGTCGACTACCTCCAGTTGATTACCGGCTCCGATCGCTATGCTGGCAACCGCGTGCAAGAGGTGACCGAAATTTCTCGTGGCCTGAAGATTCTCGCCCGTGAACTTGAAATTCCCGTAATTGCTCTGGCTCAGCTCTCCCGTAGTGTCACCGGCCGTGACGATCCAAGACCAGTACTTTCCGACCTCCGTGAATCCGGCTCCATCGAGCAGGACGCCGACCTTGTAATGTTCCTGCACCGTGTCGACTATTACCACCAAGAAGAAGGCTACGAACCGACCAACATCACCGAACTACTCATAGCCAAGCACCGCCACGGTGCCATCGGTAAGATTGAACTTTATTTCCATCCAGAATTATTGCGCTTTATGAATCTCGACAAAACCCGCGAATAAAACCGAGTTTTCGTCTATTAAAATCTTAACTCTCCCTATTTCGAAGGATCGAACCGCGATCGTTTTTAAGTTTTTGCTTAAATTTGCTATAATAGAAACGTGGGTAAACTCAATCCAAACAAATTTTTCTTATTTCGCCATCGTTTCAAACTTGGCTATTTATTACTTGGATTAATTTTCACCGGTTTACTTTTCTTCCTACCACTCATCACACCTAATGGCCTCTCGAATGATGAAATTACTTTCACTACTAAAACTTTTGAACTCAATCGTCACACCATTTTTCGCGAAGTGATTGTCGATCTACCTTATCATTTGCTCCAAAAGGGAATCTTCAAAATTTTCGGCGTCTCACCTTACACAATCATGTTACCGAGTGTAATTATTGGCGCCATTACCTGTATTTTAATTATTCTCCTCCTTAACCGCTGGTTCAAAAACAACACTGCCATCATGGCCAGCATTATTACTGTGCTTTCTTCCAGCTTCCTTTTTATCTCTGGTAGCGGCACTGCCTTAATCATGATTTTATTCTGGACCACACTTTTGCTCTGGCTCGGCTCTAAAGTCCAAGGAGAAAACAAACCAAAGGCCAGCTGGTGCTTCCTGTTTGGCATTTTTATGTGTCTAAGCATTTTTACTCCATACATGCTTTACCTGAATTTCTTCATTTTAATCTACGTTTTTGTTCATCCACATCTGCGCTTTACTCTCAAAAATCTTCCGAAGATTCCTCTCATTATTTTCAGCCTAATGGTAATTTCTACCGTTACCACACTAATTTTGCGTGGTCTTAAACACCCAGAGATTTTTACCGAACTCCTACTCATGCCTAATTTCTCTTTTACCAACTACTTCCATAACCTCGGAAACGCTGTGCGGGTAGCGATTACCTGGAACGGATTAGTCGAAAGCACCTTCCTCGCTCCACTTTATGGCTTACCGGCCATTACCCTAGCCATTATCGGCTTCATTTCCACCTTCAAGGGTTTTTTCGCTTCCCGAAACTCTATGGCCTTCCTGCTTACGATTTTTACCTTATTAATTTCTGGCCTTAACTCACAAATGATTATTCTATTCATTTTGCCACTCGCCATTTTAGTTGCACATGGTATGAAATATATTCTGCATAAATGGTCAAGTATTTTCCCATATAACCCCTATGCCAAGGTCATTGGCGTGCTGCCGATTGGTTTATTCATGCTCATCGTTATCATCTCTGATCTAAACCATTTCGTTTATGGCTATCGTTATAGCGCACCCGTCGCCAACCAATTTACGAACGACATTAAACTCCTCGATCGCTATTACGAAAATAATTTGCTCTATCTACCGGAAAATCAAGAAAATCGTAACTTTTATGTTCATTTAGCTAACTCACATACCATCTTCAATAAAACTCCGAAGTATCAATACATCTCGAATCTCAGTGAGAATACGAAGAAGCATAATATTATTAGTTTCGAGAAAATTACCGATACGGAACATTACGAACTCGAACATATCGTCACCAACGAAAAATCTCAAAATGCCGACCGTCTCTATCTTTATAAATCCAAGTAAGAGATGTTATAATAAATATTAATTAAGAATAGAGAATAATAGGAGAAATTATGGGTGCTACCTTTGACCAGATGAAAATGCTTAATGAACTTCGTAAAGCACAAAAAGATCTCAAAAATGAAATTGTAGAAGTAGAAGCCGGCGACGGTGCTGTCGTAGTCCAGATTACCGGTGAACTGAAAGTGAAAAAAGTTACCATCGACCCAGAACGTGTCGATCTCGAAGACATCGCCGAACTCGAACGTTGGATTGAAAACTGCTTCCGTGATGGTTACGCTAAAGCCCAAGAAATTGCTGCCGACAAAATGAAACCTTTGATGGGCCAACTTGGCAATCTAGGACTTGGCGCTTAATGCTCCCTAGAGCACTCACTGATACTATCGACGCGCTAGGTAAACTGCCAGGCGTAGGGAATAAAACCGCCGAACGCTATGCGACCTATCTTTTTCGCAGCGATCGTAAAATCTCTCAGCATCTAGTCCATGCTCTAGAAAATTTACACGAACAAGTCAAAACCTGTCCAATTACTTTTGCTTTAATCAATGCCGATGAAGAAGTTTCGCCACTTTATGATTCACCAGAACGGGATAAGACTACCATTCTGGTCGTCGAAGAACCGCTAGATATCTATGCCTTTGAACAAACCAAAGAATATCATGGCACCTATCATGTTCTTGGTGGTGCTATTTCGCCGATTGACGGCATCACACCAGAAGTCTTACATATCAAAGAATTAATTTCTCGCGTCGAAAACGATCAAGCCAAAGAAATTATTATCGCCACTAATCCGAGCGTAGAAGGGGAAAGCACGGCTCTGCTTTTACAAAAAATGCTTTCGGAAAAATACCCCGAGCTTATCATCACGCGCCTAGCCCGCGGCCTTCCACTCGGCGTTGATTTGTCTTTTGCCGATCAAATTACGCTAAGTGCCGCTTTAAACAATCGCACCAATCTCTAATTTATTTAAGCGCCTCATTAAGTATCTGCGCAAATTTCAAATTTTCATTATAGTCATTTTTTCTCTCTGTTTTTGTGTTATAATTTATCTATTAGCATAAGAGGATTTCATGGATATTACCACACTTATTTTACTCATCGTTTCGGTCGTCAACCTAATCATTTTGTTTATCGTTTTTTCGAAAACCAATCAAAAAAATACCGATCTGCCAGAACTTAAAAATCGTATCGCCACTTTGCAGGATCAAACTACGCAAACTTTTGCCAATATGAACGAGCGCATGATTCGCATCGAAACCAATGTCGACCGCGTCACTAAGGATATTGGTACTAACTTCCGCGAAAATCGTAAAGAAATCTCCGATAATTTTGGCTTAGTTCAAAAAACCCTCGATACTCGTGTCCGCGAACTTCAAGATCATAACACCAAGAAACTCGAGGAAATGCGCCAAACTGTCGACGAAAAATTACAGGCTTCGGTTGAAAAACGTTTTAATGAAAGCTTTAAGACTATTTCCACCCAGCTTACCCAGGTCTATCAAGGTCTCGGTGAGATGAAAACTCTCGCTAACGGTGTCGGTGACCTAAAAAAAGTTATGGAAGGCGTCAAGACCCGCGGCATTTATGGCGAAGTTCAACTTGGCAACATTATCAGCGACACTTTAAGTTCAGACCAATATTGTGAAAATATTGCTACTAAAAAAGGCTCCAGTGATCGTGTCGAGTTCGCCGTCAAAATGCCTGGCAAAGATGAATCTACTCAGGTCTTTCTACCAATCGACAGTAAATTCCCCGTGGAAAATTATCAGCGTCTAATCGCCGCCTATGAACAGGGAGATAAAACGGAAATTCAAAAATTCCAAAAAGCCCTTGCTATCGATGTCAAAGAGCAGGCCAAAAAAATTTCCGCCAAATATATCGACCCACCACACACCACTGAGTTCGCTATGATGTTCTTGCCAACCGAATCGCTCTACGCCGAAATCCTCCGCATTCCTGGCCTCGACGATGAAATCCGCCAAAAATTCCATATCACCATCGCTTCACCAAGTACTTTGCCAGTTATTCTTTCTGGCCTTCTTATGGGCTTCCGTACTCTCGCCATTGAAAAACGCAGTAGTGAAGTTTGGCAAATTCTGGGTGCAGTTAAAAGTCAATTTGGCAAATTTGGCGACCTCCTCGAAGCTACCAAAAAGAAACTTCAGGAATCCGCTAACAAAATCGATGCCGCTGCCACCACTTCCCGCGTCATCGAGCGTAAACTCAAAAATGTCGAATCCTTACCAAGTAGCGAAAGCCTTAAATTGCTCGACGGGCTCGACGATCAAAACTTCGATGCCGAAGAAAATTAATTAACCTAAAAAAATATAGTGCTCATCGCACTATATTTTTTCATTTCACGTCCTTATTCCGCCAAAATCAAGTTTGCGCGTTCGATCATTTCGCTTGTTTCATCCGTACGCACTACATAAATTGGCTTAGATTCATCTTTCGAAATCAAAGTGTGGCGTTCTGGCATTTCACCAGTATTTTTCTCGGCATCCAGCTCAAAGCCAAGGTATTTCATCTTTTGAATTACTTGCCTACGCACATCATCCGAGCGCTCACCGATGGTTGCGGTAAAGACCAAAGCGTCTACGCCACCCATTGAAGCAATCATCTGACTGATACAAGCCTGCAAGCGATAAATATAGAGGGAATAAGCGAATGAGCCCATCTTGTCGCCCTCATCACGTAATTGAATTACCGCACGAAGATCATCTGATACCCCAGAAACGCCAAGCAAACCACACTGCCTATTTAGATAGCGCTCAAGTTCCACGTCATCTTCAATCTTCAACGCGCGCTTCATTGCTAGTGCCGCCGCCACATCCATTGAACCTGTACGAGTCGCCATCATTACCCCTTCAAGTGGTGTATAGCCCATCGTTGTATCGTGAGATTTACCCTTATAAACCGCAGTAATCGAAGCCCCCGAGCCAATATGACAAACTACTACTTTTTCTGGCAAAATTTCACTTTGCTTCATATAACGTACCACCGAGCCAACCGACAAACCATGAAATCCCCACTTTTTAATATCAAACTTCTCAGCTAATTTTTGATCAATACAGTAAGCCTTGGCTAATTCTGGCCGTGAATTATGGAAATTTGAATCCGAAATTTCAATCACTGGTACTGAATCGAAGCGTTTCTTTAACTCAATAATTTCGTCCATCACCACCGGTACGTGAAGCGGTGCGCGAGTTCTCGCAATTTCCAATTCCTTAAAACATTCCTTATCTACGATATGATCATTGGCAAAATAAGCGCCTGGAGCCACCACACGGGCCAAAATCGCACTTAATTTCGAAACCCCTCCTAAAAATTCCTCATCAATTAAGATTTTTTCCAGATTTCCTGCCACCTCTGAGAGTGCCTTAAAATCCGTCACTACTTTCTTCTTCTGGTCACCAGAGTTTAAAGTATAGACAATTTTCTTACCTTCAAATTCAAAGTGTAATGAACAAAGTTCCTTCATACCTTTATAGAGCGCGTACTTACGAGAACTACTGCCCGGATTGGTAATTAAAATCAGTCTTTCCGATTCCATATTCTTTTATCTTCTCCTTTCTCTTAGTCTATCATAAAACCAAAGAGAAAACCGCAAGTCTTGCTTCACTCTTTAATCACAAATAATAAAAATCAATGCAGAAAAAAAATACAACCCCCTGTCCATTTAACCCCATTCATAAAAAATCATAAAAAATAGCTGGCACTCTTGCATTTTGAGTGCTAAATATATATAATATTGCTATGTCAAAACGTGATTATTATGAAGTTTTGGGCGTTAGTAAAAACGCTTCTGATGATGAAATTAAGAAAGCTTATCGCAAGCTCGCTCTCAAGTACCACCCAGATCGAAATCCAGGGGATAAGGAGGCGGAAGCTAAATTTAAAGAGGCTTCCGAGGCCAACGAAGTGCTTTCCGATAAGCAAAAACGTGCACGCTACGATCAATTCGGTCATGCCGGTGTGGGGAATGGTAGTACAGGCGGGCCTGGCGGCAATCCTTTTGGTGGCTATTCTTACAATAGCCAAGGATTTAATTTCGATTTTGGTGGCGCCGAGGGCTTTGACGATATCTTAAGTAATCTTTTTGGTTTCGGTGGCGGACGTACGCGCAGGAATCGTGGTTCTGATTATCGCACTACTCTGGTGATTGATTTTAAAGACGCTATTTTTGGTACTACCAAAAAGATTTCCGTCGAAGGTAATGAAATCACCCTGAAAGTTCCTGCCGGTATCGACGACGGCCAAGCGATTCGCCTGCGTGGTCGAGGTGGTCCCGCCCCTGAAAAAGGCGGTGAGAACGGTGATCTCTTAGTTCAAATACGCGTACAACCGCACAAAACCATTAGCCGCGAAGGCTACATTCTGCTCTCTGAGCAGCACATCTCTATGGTCGACGCCGCTCTTGGTACCGAAGTAGAAGTCGAAACTATCGACGGTAAAGTCACCATGAAAATTCCCGCCGGCACTCAATCTGGCACACCATTTAAACTATCCAAGCATGGCGTCCCGATGAACAACGGTGAACGTGGTCCACATATTATCAACATCGTAGTCGATACTCCAACTGGTTTATCTAAAAAGCAAAAAGAATTACTAGAAGAATTCAAGACTGCTAAAAAACGCGGCTTCTGGAACTAATCTTAAGATTACTCCACGCCCCCTAAGTGATATTGCTTATCTTTTTGCTTAAATTAAGTCCAAATATATTCACTTTATTGCTCGTCTTTTTACTTAAATTAAGCACGAGTACATTCACTTTAATGCTATAATTATTTACAGATGAAAGAAATCAAGAATTTTAAACTTAAAGAATCCAAGGCGACTCATCTTTTTCTCGTCCTCGTAGCATTTATTTTAGTTTTTATTCTTTTCAATTCCATCCACGTTTCCGCTGATGCTCCTAAAATCCAACTTACCGATGATCAACGTGGCGAGATTTCCATGAATTGTAGTTCCATCAAATCAAGTCTTAAGAAGCTCCAAGTTAGCGACGCCAAAATTCGCTCTCTACTCGGAGCCAATTATCAAACCATCCTAAATTCCTACATTACCCCCTTCAATCTTCGTCTCGTTAAAAACAACCAGAACCTTGGCGACCTTTCTGACTTACAAAGTAGTTTCGTCTTACAGAAAAACGATTTTAATTCACTCTATATTACCTATAGTCAGCAATTTGAAAATCTTCTATCCGTAGATTGTCAAAAAAATCCTGACGATTTTTACAACCAACTCCTTACCACCAGGGAATCACGCAAAGAACTTAATCAAAAAGTTAACGAACTCACAAGTACCGCCGAGAAATATTTGAGCGAGATTAATAAAATTGAAATTGACGGCGAAAATATTCGTTTTACTCCCAAAAAAACCGACGCCACCAAGGCTTCAAGTATTACCAATCCTGCTAATCAAGTAGGAGCACGATAATTATGTCAAAAATGTCCTCCGGTGGCCGTAATCTCATGCGCTTAGGCTTAATCGCAACCATCATCACCATTCTTACTACTACCATCTCTCTAGTTATCTATCACAATAGTGGCGATATTTATCTTGATCGCTCACGTCCGGGCTTTTTACCTGAAAAACATGAAGTTGAACATGACGACCAGTCTGAAAAATCTTATTCTTTTCCAGAATCCGGTAATCTCGATTCAAAAACTCTTGAAGAATTCCGCGAGAATTTCAAGAAAACTCTCAAAGATATCAAAAATCTTAAAGACCCATTTTCCGCCGAAAATCTCTCAGATGATTTTATGGGACTAAAATCGCCCGATAAATAGTCAACACCACCTATTTTACACCCGCTCATCAGAAAAATCAGTTGTCTATGGTTTAGCACTTTTCAAAATGCTATTTTCATGTTATAATACAGCGATAATTATTAAGTGGGAATAATCTATATGAAACAATCTAATATTAAACTTATCGGTGAATTCTGCCTAGTTTCAATCTTTGCAGATGGCCATAATTTTCTAGATATTCCTGCCAAAATCGACTCCGGAGCCGACAGTAGCTCGCTTCATATTAACAGTGCAAAAATCAACGAAGCTGGTGATTTAGTAATAAGTCTCCCTAGTTTTTATCAACATAAAACTTCTCCAAGGGAATTAAAGCGTGATTATGCTCATCCAGATTACACTCCCACAAAAATCACCGAGAGGATCAAAAAATCCAAGGCCTCAGAAACCATTATCATTCCAAAGGGCAAATACCGCGATATTACCATCGTCAGTTCCAATGGTCATAGTCAAAAACGTTACAAAACCAACCTAAAGATTAGCATCAACGGGTCCGAATTTGAAACTTCGTTTACCCTTAGCAGCCGTCATAAAAATCGCTACCCAATACTACTTGGTAAGCATGCCCTAAAAGGACGGTATCTCGTCGACGTCTCAAAATCCTATATTAATCAATCCAACGAAAGCCTCAATCAACTAACTAGCAAGGAAGACTAAAATGAAAATCGCCATTCTCTCCAACGGACCAAAGAACTACTCCACCACCCGTCTCTACGAAGAAGCTATCAAGCGTGGCCATGAGGTCGACATCATTAAGTATAAAAATTGTTATCTTTCACTC
>CALIXG010000109.1 GCA_938046495.1 uncultured Candidatus Saccharibacteria bacterium
CGAAGAAAAATTCTATCCTAGTAGATTCACTACCATATTCTGGGCGCTCTAAGCATATTAACTTAACGCCATTCTTATCGCATGGAATGACTACTTTGAGATTTACGCCTATTACTTTTTCCTCATTAGAATATATTACCGGGAATAATCCTAAATCTTTTTTATTACCTTCAGGTTTTTCCGGTCTTTCAGACATAAACTGCAAATTATACATTTCCCTTTGCCCTTTATTTTTAAGACTAAATTTTAGAAACGGGTTTTTTAATATCTCGTTTTTTAGATAGATCTCTTTTGAGGGTTTTTCTTGAGGTAGACATATATATTCAATTTCCGCATCTCGACTTTTTTCAATTACACCGTCGGAATATTCAACACTGATTAGAGGAAGCGCCGCAATGGTATTGTCTTGTTTGCGCACCTGATTCTGATGTTCGATACTTTTATTTACCGAGTAAGCCGTTGCGATAAAGCCAGCTATCGCACTTAAGGCCGAGGCAAAATAGCCTATCAAGACTATAGACCATTGGCCCGGGACTGAATTTAATGGTAGGCCTAATTTACTGGGAATGTTAGCGATATCTAAAATAAACCATACTATCGGGAAGATAGCTAAAAATACAGCTAAGGCAATAAAGCCATTTTTATCTTTTATTTTTTTCATACTGAAATTAACCTTGTTTATACTATTGATATTCCTATCTTTGATTTACGTTGGTTTTAGCTCTGCACGGAATTTGCATTAATTGCATCCGTAATAACTTTAGCTATTTCCGATTTAGTCATTGATTCGAATCTGCAAATTCTCGCTAATGGAATTCTGGCTTCCTTAAACATCCGTTCTATTTCCACATCACGCTCTATGCGGTCAGGTTTACTATGGGTAGAATCGTCTAATTCAATAACACAAATAACTTTATAACTTTCTTTACCAATCAATACAAAATCAACCGACTTGCCATTAATATGGCGAAATGCCGCATTCCAGTTTTGGCATTTTACTCTATAATCAAGTAAAGCCGAAAGATGTACTTGTGGCACAACAAACCATTTTGAGCTGAATATCTCATTTAAGATTTTAAAACACTCATTTTCGCGCGAGGTCATAACATAGGATTTTGCGTAATATTTATATTGTGACTTCTTAATTTGACTATTGTTTTCATTCGAGTCCTCTGCTTGCTTGATTTTGCCTATACCTTTAAAAATATAAGCTATCCCAATAAATATGCATATAACTATTGACCAACTTACTATATAATTAATTCCCTCTCCCATTTTTATCCTTTTGTTTTAATAAGAATCCGTTACTCAGAATACTAATCTTTCCTTTTAGGACTACACTTACATTTAAGCGGCATAGCGTTTAACCAAAAGCTTAGACTACATGCTTTCCTGCATATATTCCTCGACAATTTCAATCACAACTTTTACATTATCTGTACAGTTCTTAAAGTTTATTTTATCAAAAACAATTTCCGGGTATTTTCGAATTGGATCAGCAAGTAACGCGTGGACAAATGACTGCGTGGCTCCAGTTACCCCCTCAAAATCAATCGTTATATCTTCTTTTTTTTTAAGGCATGGCAAAATAATTTCTAATCGAATTTTTCTAGCAATATCTTTGTTTTCGCCATAATCACCGATATATTTAAACATCTTTATTATCATACAAACTTAAATCTCCTATATTGGCGTTTTTGTCGTAGCCGTATGGCATCTCCATAACTAGTGCGTATTTTAGCTAAAAGTTTATCAAATTCATCCAAGTCACTATCTAATGTTAAATCAATTGCGACTAGTGTACCGTGAAGATATGGAGCATCAGCTCTTTCCGAATGGCGATCATCTTCTGGATTAATTGTTAATCGAGGATTTTCGGAACGTTTGTCTCGCAATAAAAGTTTATATATGCCTGACCCGCTGTATATCATAAAGTAATTTCTAGTAACTTTGACAATTGACTTAATGAAGAATAGTCCGGCTCCGGCATTGTCTCCGGTTCCACCCGCATTAGTAGTGGTTCCAGAAACTCCTGGAGTTAATGCCCATTTAATGGCGTTGACATCATTTTCTGCGTGATTTGGCCAAAATTTACTTAGACTCTGACGGATCCCAATTCCGTTGTCGCATATTCCTATACGAATAGTATTGGACTTCTTATAGTATTGAGCGGCAACTATTGCCCCAGTTTTACTCATGGAGTGCTCCAACACGTTTCTAATCAATTCTCCGACAACATATTTTATAGCATCTGCCTTATCTGGTGGAAGATGGAGTAGGGGAATCATTTCAGAGATAAAACGTGACTGTTCGTCTGGTGTTTTAATTATGGTTAATGGAATAAAACGACCGGAAGGGTCTTTCTTGTTTATCAAATATGGTGATTTTTGAGAAGTAAAGTTAAATAACCCCATACTATCAAGGTATGATCCGGAAGATGCGGTTAAATTTGGGATCTGCACGTTATCTTCTCCGACCTGTAGGGCAAGTGACGCTGCTAATGTTAAAATTGCAGGATGAACGTTAATCCACTTCGGATGAGTCTCTATCACTAGATTTGTTTTATCTGTTAAGTCAAGTTTATTCAAAAAACCATCGAAATAAGCTAGGTAATCGGAATTGGAGAAATACATCTTCATATAACTATTGTACCTGTATAGCGTGTTTCTGTCAATAATCGCTATACAGGTATACTTATTCCCTGTATAGCGTGTTTATGAATAAAGACGCTATACAGGATTTATTGCATTATATTTCTTTTTGCTCCATTATCATTGTTCTTAATTCATTCAACTCTAGTAAAACTAACCATGTACCCAGGAGAGTTTCAGGAGTCAGTCATCCACCACGTATAGCCGAGTATTTTGTACCAAAAATATCAATCTTAAAATTATCTTTGTGTCTACTAAGCGGGTAATCACATACTTTAAATGTATCAATTTTGTTTGGTAATGGCTATAGTCATCTCCCAATGTTGTTTAGAATCATTAATTCGCGTTATACCCAAAAATTCTAGTTAATAAAACTTCTTTCCAGAATGATTCCCTTGCGATAATATGCTCGTCAGATACATCATCGGTAAATGTCTCGAGAATTGAGTATTGAAAATTCTCTTGAATATACTTCAAACGTTTTTCTTCGACTAACTCCTTGAGTTTTTTGTTTGGATATTTATTATTTTCCTTTTCATTCTTGTCATACCCACTCTTCAAATAAACGCTCCAACGACCTAAAATTCCATCCTCACCATAAGCTGAACCGACATACTGTTTTCCGGTGTTTTTATCTGTAATTAAATAGACACCTTTGCGTGATCTTAATGCTCTACACCAGTCTTTGGAGTTATCGATTTTTCTTTTTAAATCATAGTAACTAATCAATACATTCTTGAAGTAGTATTGATTTAAGTATAGAATCTACCTATTTTGATGGCAATATTTTTACCAATCTATGTTGCAAAGGTTGTGAGTTAATACGTACCTTCCTGAATATACTTGATAGTGGTATTATGATGGTTCATAGAGGACTTTTGATTTGCATGGGTTTGACGTTCTTTTTAATAGAGCTTGGCTTCTTTTGGCAGTTTACTGCCTTCGAAAATATCCTTGAGATCTTCTTCTTCGAGGGTTTCTTTTTCGAGAAGCGCGTTGGCTACACGGTCGAGAATTTCACGATTAGCAAGCAAAACAGCTTCTGCACGCTTGGCGGCCTCGTCGGTAAAGGCACGCATTTCTTGGTCGATGAGCTCAGCGGTTTTTTCAGAATAAGGCTTACTGCTGGAAAGTGCATAGTAAGAAGCTTCGTCGGCTGGAAAAACTTGGTTGCGCGTCTTCGTACCGAGACCTTCGCGTAAAATCATATCCTTGCTGAGCTCGGCGATATGTTTCAAATCTGAAGAGGCACCAGTAGTGACACGATCTTCACCGAAGATGATTTTTTCCGCGATACGACCACCCATTGCACGAGCCATCACATCCTTGAGTTCGTAAATATTTTTGTAGCTACGATCTTCTGGCGGTAAGAACCAAGTAACACCACCGGTATGACCACGAGGGATAATGGTGATTTTATGCACTGGATCAGAATCTGGGAGGACGTGGCCAACCACCGCATGACCAGCTTCATGATAAGCGGTAAGCTTCTTTTCTTCGTCATTCATCACCTTGGATTTACGTTCTGGACCAATCGCCACACGTTCGAAAGCTTCGGTAAGATCCTTATTGGTGATTTCCTTGTGGCCTTCTCTCGCCGCGGTGATGGCGGCTTCATTAGCAATATTAGCTAGGTCTGCACCAGAGGAGCCGGCGGTTTTTTTGGCGAGAGATTCAAGATCAATAGATTCGACGGCTGGTTTGTTCTTGAAATGTACCTTCAAAATCTCGAGACGATCCTTGCGTTCTGGCAAAGTTACCTCGACATGACGATCGAAACGGCCTGGACGGAGCAGTGCTTTATCCAGCATATCGATACGGTTAGTCGCGGCAATCACGATGACGCCAGATTCATTATCGAAACCATCCATCTCGACGAGAATTTGGTTCAAAGTTTGCTCATCTTCACGACCTGCCCCACCACGCGAATCACGCTTGTGAGCTACAGCATCAATTTCATCGATGAAGATAATACTTGGGGCGTTTTTCTTCGCCTTACTAAAGAGGTCACGTACGCGAGAAGCACCGACACCGACGAACATTTCGGCAAATTCAGAACCGGAAATGCTAAAGAAAGGAACATTGGCTTCACCGGCTACGGCACGCGCCATCAAAGTTTTACCAGTACCTGGATCACCGGCGAGCAAAACACCGCGAGGAATTTTGGCGCCGAGTTTTTCGTATTTTTTAGGGTTCTTAAGAAAATCGACGATTTCGGAAAGATCTTGTTTGGCGGCTTCATTACCAGCGACATCGGTGAAAAGGACGCGTTTTTTATCTGGACCGTAAAGTTTGGCACGAGATTTACCGAAGCTCATGCTCTCCTTATTCACGCTTTGAGCTTGGCCGAGCATGCGGCTAAAGAGGAAGACGGCGAGAGCGATTGGAATGACGAAGGAGGCAATATTGAGGAAAACCCCAAGCAAATCAATATCATCCGAATAGGTGATATTTGGATATTTTTTCAGACATTCTGTAGCATCATTGCCGGACTTGTCTGCACACTTGATAGTGAGACCCTGGTCATAAAGAGTACCAGCGCCATCCTTGCGGGAATATTTTTTGGCTTTTTGGTCTTTATAGGTGATAGTGAGGTTATTGCCTGAGACATTGATTTCCTGAATTTTGCCATTTTCTTGATTGGCTTCGGCGATGACCTCAGAAAGTGGAACTTCCTTATGAGCATTTTCACCATTACCGGCGACATAATTCCAAAAAGCGAGTGAGAGTATGAGGAGAAGTAGGGTCGAAAAAATCGAACGGAAGGTGTTCGAAGGGCCATTTTTCTTCGATTTGTTATTATTTGATTTCACAAATTTGATTTTAGGACGATTCGAATCAGTATTTGAATTATTCATATCTATAATTTTAACATATTTATTGCATAATTAACGGAAATATGATAGATTAAAAGAGTAGTGTTTCGGGGCGTGGCACAGTTGGTAGCGCGCGGCGTTTGGGACGCTGAGGTCGCAAGTTCGAGTCTTGTCGCCCCGACCATTATGAAAAGAAAAATGATCCTTTGGGGATTATTTTTGTTTTCATATGTGTTGAGATAACAAGACGAGAACGCAGTTCGACTGGACGACGAAGTGAGTGAAAAATAAAAGTTTACTTTTATTTTTTTGAGCGAGGAGTAACAGAAGGATTTTTGTAAAAAATCCTAGTCTTGTAAGACCTTCACGATAGCAAAAGCTTACCATTATCATATTGCGACTATTCATATGGTCGTTTTTTTATTTGTAAAATAAAATATATTTATACTGTTTTTATAAAGTTTTCCATTATATAATTTACTTACTTAATATATGGTTATATTTTTCTTTTAATCGCTCATAGAAA
>CALIXG010000110.1 GCA_938046495.1 uncultured Candidatus Saccharibacteria bacterium
CGGGGACGCGGAGCTGCGAGTGGCGTCACACGTGCTTCCTCGGCTGTTACGCGATCGAAGACGTCTACGGAGAGCTTCAGGACGTCTTCGACGACGACGGCGCCCGCACACCCCGCGCTGCCGGGACCGGGGCTTGCGCGGTCGTCGAACTCGACGGTTCCGGGCGTCTCCGGCCGCAGGCCGTGGGCCTGTCCGCCGCGCTGTGGAGCGTCGGCCGGGCGAAGGACCCCGGCTGCGACGACCCCACGTGGCTTCTGGGATTCCACCGTGCCGAGCGGGCCTTCGCGGAAGGGGTGGCGGAGTTCGAGGCCGCCCGGGCGGCGTCCGGGGCGGACCCGGAGGGCGGTCCGCACGGCGACGTCCCGTCCTCCCTGCCCCTCGATGCGGACGGGCTGGGACGGCTCGTCGCCCTGGCGCACAAGGCGGCGGGCGTCCAGGGCATCCCCCGGCTGGCCGCGCAGGCGGTGCGCATCGAGACGAGGAGGGTCGCCGTGGACGCGGACGGCCGGGGCCCGGGCGGGCCGTCCGCCTCGACCCTGGTCAACGGCTTCGTCCTGGGCGAGCTGCTCGACGTCCGCGAGAGCCTGGAGGACGACGACATAGGCGACGCCCTGTGGCAGTTCCTGGCCCCCGCGCGGACGATCAACACGGCGCAGCGAAGCGACGTGCGCGGACACCCCGGGAAGGTCGACGCCCAGCTCTCCGCCGCCCGCATACCGCTCGGCCGCTGGCCGGCGGACCCGGACCGCCACCTCACGCGCGGCCAGCAGTTCGCCGTCAACCAGGCGCTCCTCGACATCGACAAGCACGGCGACCTGTTCGCCGTCAACGGCCCGCAGGAGGCCGAGAGGACGGTGCTGCTCCGGGAGATCGCGGCGGGCAACGTCGTCGAGCGGGCGCGGCGCCTGGCCAGGCTGACCGATCCTCGGAGCGCCTTCACGGGAGGCCCTCTCAGGTGGAGGGACGACGGGGCGGGGCGCACCCGCACGATCCGCCGGCTCGCGCCCGAGTTGACCGGCTTCGAGATGGTCGTCGTCGGATGGATCATTTTCTTCGTAATTTTGATAGTGGTCTGGTAAATCTTTTTGGAAGGCACCAGAGTCCCAGGAATCGTTCGTGGTGTCGGGATTATCTCTTTCGGAAACCCAGTTCATTTTACTGTTTGGTTCCCCCGCATTTTGATAAAATTTTGCCATAAACGACTCCTTTTCTACTATTATGTCAGAGGTGTGAAGGCTTGTAAAGATACACTAAGCAAAACCCGTTCACCGAAGCTTGGGGTGAACGGGCTATTTATAAATTGAAGTTTTTGTGGGCTTTATTTTGTGACTATTTTAGTCGTGGGAAATCGCGGTATGGACACGATTTAGGCGAGCTAGGGTGCGATTTTTGCCGAGCACGCGTAAAGTTTGATGTAGAGCTGGGCTAAACGGTGCAAAACTAACTGCGATACGAATTAAGCTGAAGTATTCAGCAGGTTTTTTGCCGGTGGCGGCAAGAAGTTCATTGAGCTTGGCTTGAAGATTTTCGTCGGTCCAAGCTTCTTCTTCTTCGACTTCGTTTAGCTTCTCAATGGTGAGTTTAAGTAGATCGCGATATTCGGTCTCGGAAAGTTTCTTGAGGAATTTATTATTATAAATTAAATCAAGATCAATAGTTGGTTCTTCGAAGAAGTAGGTAGTCATGGTACGGAGATCGGAAAGGGTTTTCAGACGATCATAAATAATACTGAGCACGGATTTTTTGTACTTGTCGGTCTCTTGATCAGCGGATTCTGGCCAGAAATTGAGTGGTTTGAAGACTTGGTAGCGAGAAAAATCTTCGGAGCCAGAAGTGAGGCAGGTTTTAGCGTAAAGCGCGTTAATTCCCTGTTCATCGGCAATTTTACGAATCCATTGACCATTCATCCAGAGAATCTTAGTCTCGTCGAAACGGGCGCCGGAGTTTTGAATACGAGAAATTTCAAATTTTTCAATCATTTCATCGATTGAGTAAATTTCTTGTTCAGTGCCGTCATTCCAACCGAGACAGGCGAGGTAATTTAGCATAGCTTCTGGGAGAAAACCATCATCACGATATTCGGTGACGGATTTGGCGCCATCGCGTTTGCCGAGTTTTTTATTGCCGGTAGGAGCGAGAATGTGTGGCATCGAGACGAAAAGATGACGGGGAAGCTCTAGGGCGTCATAGAGGGCTAGATAATTCGGTGTACTAGAGAGATACTCGACACCACGGGTGATGTAGGTGATTTTCATTAAAGTGTCATCGACGATGTGGGCAAAATTATAAGTAGGAAGACCGTCTTTTTTGATCAGGATAATATCATCGAGGACTTCTGGTCCAGTTTGCATGTCACCCATGACTTCGTCGTGCCACTCGTAATGCTTCGGGGTGGTTTTGAAACGAATTGGCAGGCCTTCACGCCATTCTGGTGGATTGGCTGGGCGATGATTGCGGTAAAGATAAGGAATTTTTTGTTCGTTGTCGAGTTTTCTAAACTCTTCAATTTTTTCGGAAGGAGTGTCATCAGCATAAGCCAGGCCTTTTTCAAGTAGTTTTTCAGCCCAAGCCAGATAAATATCTTTGCGTTCGGTTTGGTAATAAGGCTCATCTGGACCACCCACTATTGGACCTTCGTCCCAGTTTAGTCCGAGCCATTTAAGAGTATCGAAAACTAGTTCGGCGGCACCTTCTACGAAACGACTTTGATCAGTGTCTTCAATGCGTAAGATGAACTGACCGTGGTTTTGTCTGGCGATTAGGTATGGATAGATGGCACTACGGACATTGCCGATGTGAATGTAGCCGGTAGGGCTGGGTGCAAAACGAGTTCTAATTTCCTTATTCATAATGGCTTAATTATACCACTACTGATAAGAGAAGAAAAATCTCAGTCTGAAAGCTGAGATTCTGGGTGGATTGAGTTCTTGAACTTTTGGTCGAGAATAGATTTTATTTGATTTGGATATCTTTAGAGTGAAGTGATGATGTTTTTTAGCTGCTTTTTACTGAGACTACCTGAGGTGGTATTGAGCTTATATACAGTTCCGCCATTTACCCAGGCGGCGTTGGATTGATACATGTAGATCGTAAGGCCTTGTTCACGAATTGTATCATACTGTTCGCCCCAGGTTGGCTTGACGTAGTTATTTAATAAGGCATTGCTATCCCAGGGGAGTTTTTCTTGATCAAGGGTGAAACGGGTCTTGTCTGGTCCGACAAATTCAAGAGAAAAAGTATTTTTCTGGAAAGAGGCACCGCTGGCAATAAAATCGCGTGGCACAAAAGATGGATAGGAAGCACCGTTTTGGGCGGCAGCGACCTTGGCGCTAATGTCTGGCATGCTAAATTTGAGAGTGGCATAGAGTACGCCCATGCAGCAAATCGAGCTGGCAACAGCAAAGATGAGATGTTTTTTAGAAACCTTTGGTTTTTTAATCATGACTGGGGTAAACTTTGGTTTCGTCTCCTCTTTCATGGCGGACATTAGGGCTTTGGAATTTTGACGAGCACGGTTCGTGAGTTTTTTGGCGGAGAAATGCGAGATAGTGTCAGCTTCACGGCGACGTTCGGCAAGAGACTGCAGAGGTGCGATTGTGGAGCGAGTTTTATGGGCGGTATTAGTAAGAGGCTTGGCGGTAGGGGCGGAAGTCGTGGTTAGCCTGGCTGCTGTAACAGCAGTACTCACTGGGCGAACTGGAGTTGGCATGGTTACTGGAATGGCTGGCGCAACTGGTGCACCCGGAGCCGTAAAGCTTATCGGGGCAGATGTTGGCTCTGAAATATTGAGGGGACGTGGAATGGAAACAGGAGTAGGCTTCGCGACTGGGGATGGTGCAGAAAAATCTAACGGGGCAGAAATTTGGATACGAGAAGTAGCAGGACGAGACTTCGGGACAGAAGTGGCTTGGGTGTTAGAAGCGGGACGCATAGTTGCACTATTTTTGAGTGATTCGCGAAGTGAATCAAAAGAAATGGTCATTTTTTTCGCGGTTGGGGCAGGAGCTGGTGTGATGTATGAGGTTGGGGTTGATTGATCTGACATTGCAGGGGTAGCTGGAGTGCGAATGTCTGAGGCGTCGGAAAATTCATCAGAAAAGACAATTTTGCGAGGAGCTTTAACGAAATGACGATTAAGGGTGCCAGAGTTTCTAACAGTAATATGGGTGGCACGACTCTGAACGCGCTGGTTCGTTAAATTTCTTTCCATTTTTCCTCGCTTATTTTGTTTAATTATAATAATAATACTTATGCAAATCAATAGTGATTATGTTTGATTTTTTATAGAGGTTGGTGTGTTATAATGTTGACAATATGGACTTTGATAAAGAAAAGCGAAATCAATTAATTCGCGTAGTTATAGTAGATGTAATTTCATTCCTTGCTGTGATTTTCATGGTGTTTATTTTGGTGGCAGTAGTGAAGGGGTGGCGACTAAATCGTAAATTGGAATTTGAGCAATATGGTATGGTACAGGCGGAATCTTTGCCAACAGGCGCAAAAGTAATTGCGGATGGGCGAGAAATTGCGGAGACTAATATTTCGAAATTACTCTCGGCTGGTGAACATGAAATTGTTTTGAAAAAAGATGGATATGATACTTGGAGTAAGAAAATTTCTATTACCGCCGGTAAGCTTTTACGCTTGAAATACCCAAGATTATTTAAGCAGTCCCGTGAAACGGAAGTCCTGGCAACGGAAAAAGATTTGAGCTTTTTTGAAACGGCGACGAACCACCGTGCGATTTTGTATGGCTTAAAAGAATCGCCGAAGTTTAAATATGTGACGAATTTGGAAGGCGACATTACGACCTCGGAATTTGATATAACGAGCGTTTCGAGTTTTGTGACAAATGGTAAGTTCACGGGTAGCTTGAAGAAAATTATTTGGAATGAAAATAGCGAAAAAGCGGTAGTGAATCTAGTTTCGGGTGAGGCTTCAGAGTGGTTGTTGTTGAATTTTAAAGAAGCTACTAAGAGCGTGAATTTAACTAAAGTAATCAGTAGTTTTGTCGATAAAGATATCGAAAAAATAGTTCAAGAAAAGAAACTTGAAGCTAAAGAAGCTGAAGATTTTACCAAGACTGAGAAGACAAAAAATAGTTATATCATTTCAGAGGTGCAAATTTCTGATGGTCAGGCGACGCGCTTGATGATGCTGATCGATGGGAAGATTCGTGAAGTGAATTTGAACGAAAAAATTATCTACGAGACTATAGTGACAGATGTGGCGAAGTTTTCAATGTATGGTTCGGAACTTGCCTTTGTGAAGAAATTAAATGCAGATAAAAAGTTTGTAATTAGTATTTTTAAATTGAGGGATACGGGCGAAATTAAGATTGACGAAGTTGATGAATCGGTGGGGCTAAATCAGATTTTCGTGAACCTAACCGAATTTTATGGCGAAAAATATCTCAATACGGTAATCGGGCAAAATCTGCGGGTTTACAATACAGATGATTATCCAAATCATGATAGTGAAAATACCAACTTGAATTTGGCTTTGGAAAAAACTTTGGAGGCGTCGCCGTCAGAATTTTATACTTCCGCAAATGGTGAATTCTTCATGGGGGTGAGCGGCAATAAGGTGATGTTGGTAAATTTGGAGCTAATGGAGCTTTTGCAATTCGAGCACCAGAATAATACGATCAGACAATTAGATTATTATTTGATGTTTGATGTGGTGGATGGCAAGATGCAAGTTTATGATTTTGACCACGATAATCAACGTACGATTTTGGAAAAGGTGGCCGATGGATTCGACGCGGTGATTAATCATAATAACCGTTATCTCTACTATGTGGGGACGAATGATAGTGGCTTGCAAATTAAACGCGATAAGTTGTTCTAAGAATAAGTAAAAATAGACCTGGAGTCAGGTCTATTTTTTATGAAATGGGTGGGCTCTTTGGGTTTAATTAAATATAATGCTGATGCTAAAAATAGACCCGAGGGGATCTATTTTTTGGTTAGTCTCTAATGATTATTAGTGAGGAAGCCCCAGATTTTTTGAAAGAATGGCTTCTCGTTGGCTGGCATTTCGGAAGAAGTATTATTCCCTGGTAGGGCGGCGGTAGAATCAGTGTTGGTCGGAGTAGAAACAGCTTTTTCTTCGTAGGTAGGGCTAACCTGTTCGGCGGTCACTAATAGGCGGTAACGGTCGGAACCGAGTGGAGTACAGGTGATGAGGGTGAGGATTGGTTTACTGGTGGGATAAACTAATGCGGCTACATCAGTTGGTTCGACGGTTTGCTTTTTAGTAACTTTATAGGTGTACCGAACCGAATTGTAATTGACGTAAATGAGGTCATTATCCTGCAGGCGTTCGAGGCCGGAGAAAATAAATTTGTATTGGTTATTACTATAAATATCACCGGCGGAGTGGCCAGAAATGACGAGATTTCCGACTTGGCCTGGGAGTGCATCGGCGCCCGGAATCTTAAACTGGGCTACACCATGATTCATTGCGTTATCAATAGTGGCCGTGTCATTAGCAATGTTAAAGTGCGCTGGTACATCGACATTGAGCTTCGGAATGATAAGTTTTGGCTCGGCGGTCGGGGCGGCTGTGATGGTCGGATCAATGGCGGTGATTTCGGTATCATTAGAATTTCCGGGAGCGATATAGGCCATAATCGGAGCGAAGATTAGGCGGTTATATTGCAAGAACAGGATGAAAAGTACGGTAAAAACTCCGGCGAAAATCGGGATGAATTTACGGTGTTTTTTAGAGAGCTGGAAGCTGCTACTGGCTTTTTTCTGGATGCGTTCTTTTAAGGTAGCTTCGATGGTTTTAACGTGAATTGATTCGAGAGACGGTGGGGTGTCGGTAGATTTGGTTTCGGAAGTTTCCGAATTTTGCTCTGTGGTCTCGAGATTTTTAGGCTTTGGATTTTTGAGATTTTCGAGCAGTCTTTTTTGACTATCGAGAGCTAGTTGACCAATTTGATTACGTTTTTCGTACTGATTATTTAATTCAGTTTTTTCGGTTTCCACATAGGATTTGGCGGCTTTGGCATAATATTCGCTGTAATATTTTTGATAGTAGTTTTGCCAAGCGCTGTGGTAGTTTTGCCAATCCATTTTTTGGTTCATATTGATTGGGGCTTGTTTGAGTGAGCCAATTTCACCGCCAGTAGGTTGAGTTTGGTAATTATATTGTGAATTATTTTGGGTATTTGGCTGGGTGGCGTAGGACTGATTTATGGTGTAATTCCCTGCGATGTTATTTGAACTTGCGGGAGTTTGGCCATTGAAAGTCTGATTAACTGAGCTTTGATTTTGATATGGATTATAACGGTTGATGCCGGTTTGGATTTGATAAGTGCGGCGGAATGGATTGCCCGTGTTAGCGGTTTTTTGTGTGGCAAAATTTTGA
>CALIXG010000111.1 GCA_938046495.1 uncultured Candidatus Saccharibacteria bacterium
TATTTAATGGATAAATGTATTCTCCTAAATTCTCATGGCGCTTATTTCTTAATCCATTATCTAAGCTGGCCATATTTCTTCTAGCTAATTCAATTTGTGGTTCGAACGATGGGTGTTTTGCTGTTTCTTCAAAAATTTTATCAATTTCTTCCCTGGTTAGGCTTCTTTGTAGTTCTGTATATTTAGATTTAATTTCTTCGGCTACTGTATTTTCAAAACTTGAAATGGCTGACAATACTTCGGCATAGAGGGTTTCACGAACTTTATCGTTTTTTCCTAGCTCTAGTAATTTTTTATATTCGGTAGCATTTTCCTTAAATATTACCTTATATATCTTGTCGTTGTAGTTTGGGTACTTGGTTGTGTCACTACTATTTGTTACATAATTTTTTAATGCGTCACGAAGCTTTTTATTATACCCTTCATTATAATAGGAAGCTAATAGAAATTTTTCATCACGTTGGTTGACGTATTTGGTGTCTCCACCGGCAAGTCTTGTAATAGTTTCTGTTGCAATATTTAACATTAATGATCTTAATTGTTTAGCTTTTGGACTATCATTTAATAACATTGCTAGGTTAAGAAAGGTTTTAAGAGAAAATAAGCCTTGTCTGGTCATTTTATCCGGATTGGTTCCGACATTGATGTCGGAACCAGAATAAAATTTTTTCAAACGCTCACCAGATACTACTTCGTATCCATTTTCTACCAATTCGTCGTTATATTTACTAATATATCGTTCAATTGTTCTTTGGTTTACTTCAAAAAAGGATGCTATTTGTTGTATGGTGAGTCGGTATTCCCCTTCAAAAAAAGTGCCTTTTATATCAATTTTATTTTTAATTTCGTTTAGGGCATAAGAATTATTCAGTATATTTTTTCGTGCTACAATAGATTTTTCAAACCCATTTTCCATAACTACATTATACAATAGAAATATAGATAAAGAGCGGTATAAAAAATGGGTTTAGTTAAACAATCCGGAATAAGCATACGGTTATGATATAATAAGATCAGAAAGGATATATACCATGCGGTCATTAGAAAGAAGCCACAAGGGTAAAGATATTGATCAGGTTGACCCTGAGCAAACCAAGCGTCTAACGGCGGCAATTTCTTGGGATGATTTAAGAAAGATACCGTTTAGTGGTAATCGGCAATAACCGTCAGAAAACGCCACAGACTCTGTGAAAAGCTTGAAGGAGTTAATTAATAGTTTACCAACTGACGACGAAACTATTCGTCCTAATGAAGTAGAAGAAGCTAGACGTCGAGTTCAAGATGTTTTTCAAAGAATGGATAATGTTGGCTCATTTGGCAAAAATTTTCGTAGTGGGAATATGCCTTCAACTAATGAAGAATCTGACAAAAAATTACGAGAAGCCAATAAAGATGATTCTTCCTCTCAAAGCTTAGTAGATATAAGTAACACGTTTTAGCCCCTAACTATTTCTCCACTTCTGATGCCATCTCCAGACAGTACTTCTATGTACTCTAAAACGATCCGCTATTGATTCTACTGGCTTTTTCTCCACAACCAGCATTTTTACGGCTTTTCCTCTTGCAATTTCTATATTCTTACCAGTACAATATGACATAGGTAGATTCTCCTTTTATTAAGTGATTTAAGTATAGAATCTACCTTTTTTGATGGCAATATTTTTACCATTCTATGTTGCAAAGGTTGTGAGTTAATACGATATTCGCCAATTTTTTGGGGTGTGTTATAATGTTAATAGTTAAAAGGTGCTAATATGGACGAAAAAATTGTAAAGTGGGAAGGTGAAGAATATATTTCACATAATAATGGTGCGGGGTGGTATGTGGGGTTATTTTCTGTGACCTTGGTTTTGAGTTTGCTCTCTTTTTATTTACAGTGGTGGACTTTTTTGGCTTTAGTGATCGTGTCGGCTTTGACGCTTTTGATTTTAGCGGTGAGGCCAGCCAGAAAAATTTCTTATACTTTAACCGATAAAGGTTTTACAGAGGGCGATAAATTTTATGCGTTTTCTGAATTTAAATCGTTCGGTATTCTGCAGGACGATGTGCATTTTGCGATTGTTTTGACGCCAAGAAAGCGCTTATCGCCAGCGGTGACGATTTACTTCCCGGAGAATAAGGGTGAAGGGATTGTCGATATGTTTGGAGCAAAATTGCCAATGGAGCCAGTGGAATTGGATTTACTAGATAAGTTGGTAAAGAGATTGCGTATTTAGAATATGAGATTTCTACCTAAAAATAAAAAATCTAAATTTTAGGGGTACAAATAAAAAAGGAAATATGTTATAATATGAGTGTCGTAGAAATACGATGCTCATTTAATTTCTAGGTGAATATTACTTTGTGTGGTATTCACACATGCACCCGTAGCTCAGCTGGATAGAGCGTTTGCTTGCGGAGCAAAAGGTCGTAGGTTCGAATCCTGTCGGGTGTACCAAATGAAATTATGAGAAAATCAGTTCCCTTTCGGAGCTGATTTTTTTGTGTGAAATATTTTGACGCGGTAAAGTTTTTATGAATAAGCTTTTTAAGTAAAAAACAAATTGAATAATAATGGAATTTTTTGTTGGCGTTTAATCTGTTGTAGTTAAGAGTAATTTTTGCTAAAATAAGAGGTGGAAGCGTGGCCGAGTGGTTGAAGGCGCACGACTCGAAATCGTGTGGGCCGAAAGGTCTCGGAGGTTCGAATCCTCTCGCTTCCGCCATTAAAATAAAGAAGGCCTTTAGGTCTTTTTTTATTTTAATTTGCGAGAGGATGAGAACCGTAGGTTAGACCGGACGACGAAGCGAGTGAAAAATAAATAAAGACCTATAAGGTCCTTATTTTTTATTCACTTCCCTTACCAGTAAAAACAGCGGCAAAAGTCTTAATGAGGATTTTAATATCAGCAGTAATACTCCAGTGATCGATATAATAACAATCGAGACGGACGATTTTCTCAAAGTCGGTAATTTCGCTACGGCCGGAAACTTGCCAGAGTCCAGTAATACCAGGTTTGATACTAATACGACGTTTATGGTGGGCGGCATACTGATTATATTCGTTCACTGTTGGTGGACGAGTACCAACGAGTGACATGCTGCCTCCGAGTACGTTAAAGAATTGAGGTAATTCGTCGATGCTGGTTTTGCGAAGAATCTTACCGATTTTAGTAATGCGTGGATCATTCTTCATCTTAAACATAAAACCTTGCATTTCGTTTTGCTCTTGCAAATCTTTGAGACGTTCTTCGGCATTTTGATACATGGAGCGGAATTTGTAAATGTTGAAGAATTTGCCATTACGGCCAACACGTTTTTGCTTGAAAATAATAGGTCCTGGATCCTCTAGATAAATTAATGGTGCGACAATAAGACCAAAAAGAATACAAATTAGACATCCGACTAAGGCACCTAGAATGTCCATGAGTCGTTTGATGATTAATTCCCCATCGGTAAAGATACGGGGTGAAAGGCGAATTACACTAGAAGTTCCGAAGTCTTCAAGTTTAGTTTCAAGGGTTTCTATCGCAAAACTATCGATTGTAATAAGTGAATCGATACCCATTTTACTAACTAGTTCGATTAATTCGCGGATCTTTTCGCGATCAGTATGAGCAACACTAAAAATTACAAAGTCGACCTGATGACGTTTGAGATATTCAATGGCCGGGGTGGTGAGCTCTTTTAAATCGTAAGCTTC
>CALIXG010000112.1 GCA_938046495.1 uncultured Candidatus Saccharibacteria bacterium
GGCGCGAGTGAGCGCGACGTAAAAAAGTCGTCGTTCTTCATTGACTGAGGCTTGATCAAGTTTTAATTCGTCCACAATCCTTACGAGCTCAGCCTTCAGTGGTGGATCTTTAACATGAGCAGGAAAACCCAGCTTGGCGTCGCGATTATTAAGGATAATCACATAATCAGCCTCTAGTCCCTTAGATTGGTGCACAGTGAGAAAACGAATTTTTAGATCAGGCCGCGTTTGAAATTCTATACTATCTGAGGTTAACTTAAACTGAGTACAATGAAGAAGACGAAGCCGATCAATCTGAAAACGGCCGAGCAAAAGAATCGAACTATCCCGAGGCAGAGATTCAAAATAGTGCGTCAAGACTTCGAGATCGAGTCGTTCCGAATCGCCAGAGATCTCCACGACCGGTTCTAGCACGTCTTCTTTTTGGCTTTGAATTTGTTTTTGAATTTGGGTATGGTCTTGCATGATGAAGCTCGAGCTTAGCCTTGCGAGGGTGGGGCCGAAACGATAGGTTTTCGAAATGTGATGCAAGGAAAAATCACCCCAAAATCGACGGAAGTTCAAGGTAAAATCGACGCGACTACCGCTAAAACCATAGATTGCCTGCCAATCGTCACCCACCGCGAACAGATTTGCCTGCGAAGATTCAAGAAGGAGACGGAGAAATTCCTGACGGAGTGCCGAAAGATCCTGATATTCATCGACAATGATATAGCGAAACCGAGTTCTAATCTGGCCAGAGCGAAGATACTGAATCGCTAATTTGATCAGCCCAGAAAACGTAGTCTGATGTTTTTCTAAGAGTTCTGACAATTCCTTTTGATATTGCTCGAAGACTGTAAGAAATAATTTACGGTATTCCTCTGAGGAGATTTTACTAGCAATCTGAGTTACGGTTTCGGATTCCAATTCATGCAGGTCGAGAAATTCGCGAATAATTGATTCCGGCGTAGCCTCATCATCAGAGCCAGAACTAAGACTATCATCTGAATCCGTCTTACTTACGGCTACGGAAAAATCTGGCCAGAGACTACGAAGTAATTTTAGCGCTAAACTATGAAAAGTCTCAATTGTGATGTTCGGTGGCGGAGATTTTCTGAGCAAAATTTGCTCCGCAAATTTTTGATAGTATTCGCGCAAAAAACGTTCTCTTAGTTCCGTGGCGGAATCATGGGTAAAAGATAAAACTAATATCTCTGGAGGACTGGCGAAACCGGATTGCAAGAGATAGAGGATTTTACCGAGAATAGTGGTGGTTTTACCGGAACCGGCACCAGCTACGACTAGATTAAATTTGGCAGGGTCATAAATTGATTTACGTTGCTCCCTGTCAAGCGGATGGTTTTCGACACGAAAATCCGGGGGCAGAGTATGGAGGGATTTGCTACTAGATTGACAAGCGGAAAAACGCGCCGATGAGATATTTGGTATGTGGTCGACTTCGGATTTTTGGAATAGATTTTTGATTGTTAGATTTTTTGGCATACTTGGCTCCTTTTTGATTTAAGAGCCAAGATTATTTGAGAATTAATAAACAAGTCGGCGGAACTAGTGGATGTTTTCTAAAAAACTGGATTTCTGTCCAAAAACCGCCGCTTAAAAATAATTTAACAAAAAATCATAGCTCTCACTATGATCTAATCTTGTGGTGCCCGAAACAGGACTTGAACCTGCACCTAGAAGCTAGACTAGCACCTGAAGCTAGCGCGTCTGCCAATTCCGCCATTCGGGCTTGAGATAATTATACCCCAAACCCGACGGTTCGTGAACTAGGAAGGATTCTATTTTTCTAAATCCAAGAGAGACGATTAGAGATTCCTGGTAGTCTCGTTCTTACTAGCGTTAAAGGTGTCACCATTCTTGTTGGTATAGATAATATCACCATTAACCACTTTTTGACTGGCAATCTCGCCGAAGTCAGCAGGGGCCGAGTAAACATCTGCCGTACCACCACCACGAACGTTGATTGTGGTCTTTTGAGACTCTTCAAGATAACTCTTTTGAGCCTCGAGCACACGTTCTTGTTTGATGCCATCAAAGTCCGCAATAAGACTTGGGTCTTTAAGTGAGGCTGCACCCAACTGATTAAATGCGGCCTGCAGGTTGGTAGTATCAAGACCAGATTCTTCAAGTTTTTCAACTTCAAATTTAGAAATTTTCTGTAATTTCTCAGCATTTAGATCACCGAGCGTACTTACCATACCACGCTCGTAGGTACCACCCATTAGACCAGACTTAACTTCTTCGCCCGTCATATCACCACCCTTATTAACATAATTACCAAACTGATTATTCATGACCTGGTATTTATCTGCAAGACCTGGAGTTTGTAGAGCCGCACGGGCTATTTGACCAAATGCACGATTTGAGATTTCCATGTCCTTATTACTTGCAATTTGTTTTTCGAAGGCCTTTTGACCTGCCTTGGTAGCCATAAGGCTCTTAGTGAGTGCACGAATTCGACTATCATTAGCACGCTTTTGATCGTCATTCATCAGACGGTAATCAGCCCTACTTGCATCCTGTAACATTCCAATCATCTGATCAGGCGTGTATCCTTCATTAGCAAAGAGCATCATATTATTCTTATCTTCTGCTTCCATAAGCTCATTCTGAGCAGCTGCCTGAAGACCCGCAAATCCAGCCCCTTCGTAATTACTCAAGGCAATACCCGCAGCAGCACTACCACCGGCGCGCATTTTAGCGTCCTTCAAGACCGCTCCCGCAGCTTCCGTCTGACGCCTACGTTGAGACGTTGAAAGAGTACCGCCAGAGTCTTCAATGGCCTTGTATTTCCTGAGTCTTCTGAGAGAACGATTCAGGTTTTTATCAGAATTAAAATCACTCTTTACATTCTTGTAAAATTCTGAAGCAGCAATAGCTCCTCCAGCCATACCAACCCCTTTGAGGGCTCCACCGCGCATTTTATCAAAGGCACTAGTAATAGCACCGAGACCAGCAAGGGATTTGGAGGTCATGGATGGAATCGCGAAATAAGGAAGTACGTTCAGAAGACCACCGACAATCAACATAAGGAAATCCGTACTAGTACCAACTATAATAGTGGAGGCAAGGGCACCCGCGGAGGTTGCGAGAACAAACATAGGATAAAGCATTAAAAGTGCTTTTAGAGTTGATACATATTTCTTCGTTATTGCAGCAGTGTTCGGTAGGGCATACAACACCATCGCAATAGGAGCCAAAACAATCACCATGATAATAGCCGCCTGGCGGATAGTAAGCATAACAAAACCGAAGAATACTGAAATTACGGTCGTAATGATAAATAATACAACTGGAAGGATTATAGCGGGACCGGTAGTAGCAATAGCTATACCTCCACCAACCAATCCTACACCTGCAACGGCACCAGCGATTGTAGAGACAGTATTGGATGCTTGAGCTGATGCCTCCGCACTCATACTTTCACCAGCAATAGTTCTAATCGCCGAGCCAATTCCATTACCTATAATATGTGATAAATCAATTAATACACCTAGGATTAAATATGAAAAGTTAACTAAAATTGCCGTTATAATTAGTTTAGGAAGAACTTTCTTAATATTATAATTTGAGATGCCTATACTTGTTACTTGTGAAAAAATCACAACCAGCAACATAATTACAAACCCAATATTTGCCAAATTTCGGAATGCTGACCACGCTTTATAGATTGCTGAACCTTGATCAGAAAACTGCTCAATAATTGATTTATGTGTAGCCGTTAAGTCTGTAATAGCCCCCAGAAGACCACTAGCAGTAGCAGCACCATCAGCGATGGTAGGACAAAGCATCCAGGAAAGGAAGCCGCCGTTCTCTTGACAGTAGCTTTGTTTTTGCTCTAAATTTGCGTCCGACTCGGAGTCATCTTCTGGCTCAGTAAAGTTATTAAAGTTTTCAGTTTCTATACACTTCTTTCCACCTGAACCATCATCAATAGTAAAATCTTTCTTTTTTAATGCCTCGCTTAATATGCGATATTCTTCTTTTTCGGCGTCAGTCATCTGCTTAGAGTTGATTTCAGTATCAAAATCATATTGTTGCAATATACTTTGAGCTTTACTCATCATTTTTTCGGTGTTACATACTTTTAGCCTCATGGTTTCAAGACATTTTTTACCACCTTTACCATTATCAACTGAAAATTCTTTAGTTTTCAAAGCATTACTCAATAGGTCATACTCGTCCTGTTCAGCTTTTGTTGCGCCAGCTGGAAAAGCAGCCCTTCTGTCATACATGGATATAATATCGGTTGCACGTTTTATGAGCTCCGGTGTAGTACATGGATCTGGGTATACAGACTCTTTTGTAACCTCAATGGTTTTAGCATATTTTTCATAATTATTATTTATTAAATCGGCAGCTTCCTTGCAATTAGAAATGGTTTGTCCATTTATTTTGTAAGACATATTATACTCAATATTTTCTCCTGATTTTTCATACTCTTTCTTCTTTTTAGGATACAAATTAAGAGTATCACCCGTCTCGGTATCTAATTTTTTTATTGTAAATCCATATGTATCAGGAGTATTTTCTTTTAAGTATTCTACTGGGGTCTCCATACAGTTTGATTCGAATACTTCGAGAGCCGAGAGGTATGTTTTTGTTTCGTCATTATTTATGACTATAGCTTTATTCTTATTTATCCATCCTTGATAGATTTCGTCAATATACGATTCGCCATCTTCAATATTTTTATAATAACCCAAATCATAATCTGTTTTTACATCTGTACATTTGTCATCCTTATTTACAGGAGCAAACAAACCATTACTGCCATTTGGTCTACAAAATAAATCTTCAAGAATAAGATTGAATTGCGTCATAAACTTTACGGTGATATTCTGACTACCGCCATCGATACAATTGATTTTCCCATCCTTAAAAAAATCGAATGCTCCGGCACCGCCCATAGATTTTTCTAATGAATTACCGACATAAACAATTTTACCTTCAGCGAATATATTACTATTATTCTTCTTAATAGCATTTACAGTTGTCCATGGATAATATTTATATTCTTGCTGTCCATTTGGATCTTTCGCCTTAATCAAGTTGGAAATGTGACTGAAGCAGTAGCTAACCCGTTGCAAAAC